>NZ_JBEPQA010000035.1:0-23218 GCF_040547585.1 Marinobacterium sp. MBR-111 | reverse complement strand
ATGCCCACCATCCAGACCGGCTCGATCCACTCGGAGCGCTGCATTTTCATCAGCAGGTCGGTGCCGATGTTACCGGGGCCAATGATGACCGCTTTCAGTTTTTTGCTCATTGATTCTCACCCAATCAAATAATGCTCAGAACCAGCTCATCCGGCTTCGCCGCATACAGTCGCTCGACATCCGCAGCACGCGTTTCAAGCATCTTTCTCTGGTTCAAATTGCCCTTGTCGGTTATCTCACCTTTTTCGATTTCGGCCGGCGTATCCAGCACCACCAAACGACACACCTTCTGTGCCGAGCCTTTGGCAACCTGTGCCATCAGCGTCATGGCCGTGTGCAGCTCTTCACGCACATGTGGGTCCTGCATCAGCTCGGAGCCGATCATCTTGCCTTCGCAATCTTCAGCCAGCTTGCGCATGCGCGGTCCTGGAATTACCAGAAGCCCCAAATAATCACGGTCATGTCCTGTCACTACCACATCGGTTACAAGATCACCGAAAAACTTGTGTACATTGGCGCGGATACTGGCGACACAAACCCAAGTACCTGTACTCAACTTGAAATCTTCAGATACCCGTCCATCGAAGCGGATCCCAGCGGATGCATTATTCGGATCCTGCAGCTGACCGGCATCACCGATGCAATAGAAACCTTCCTCATCGAATGCTTCAGCCGTTTTTTCAGGGTCATTCAGATATTCATTGAAAACAATCGGCCCCTTGATACGCATTTCCAGTTTGGAACCGTTGGGCATGAACTTAATCTCCACACCCGGGAAAGGCACACCGATGTTACCCGGCTGGCTCAGACGCCAATGCACATTGGTAATAGCTGGCGCCGTTTCCGTGCCACCCCATTCGGTAGCAAAAAACACATCATTACCCGTGGCTTCACTGAGGCTTTTAAGCTCATCCCAAACAGGGACAGGCAAAGCTGCCGCAGCGTAAAACAACATATCCAGATTGGAGAAGAACGTATTGCACAGCTCCTCGTCATCACGCATGTGTTCCAGCAGTACTTCGTACCCCTTGGGCACGTTAAAGAACAGGTTGGGCTTTACATGGCGGATATTGCGAATGGTTTCACCGATCAGACCGGGCAGCGGCTTGCCACTGTCGATGTAAAAGGAACCACCATTGCGCAACACCAGATTGAAATTGTGGTTGGTGCCAAAAATGTGACTCCAGGGGAGCCAGTCGAGAACACGCGGCGCTTTCTGTTCAACAAACGGCCAGTACTGGGCAATCATCTGCTGGTTTGCACACATCATGCGCTGGGTGTTGACCACTACTTTCGGCGTGCCGGTCGAACCGGATGTCAGCAGATACTTGGCATGCGTATCGGGACCAATGGCGGCAAAACGACGATCAACCTCTGCTGTCACCTCGTTTTCCAGCATATCCTTCAGGCAATGAATACCACTGCCATCTTCGATATTGCGCGATGCGATCATCACATGATCACCTGAACACGCCTCAATAGCAGTTTGGAAATGCTCGGCATCATCGACAAAAATGGCACAGGGGTTAAGCTTTTTGACAATCGCCTGCAGACGGTCATGCGAACGTGACATTAAAGAGTACGCGACCGACACGGGAGTTACGGCAATACCAATATGCATGGCGGCCATTTTGATCAACGCATGATCAACCGAGTTACCCGACAGAATCACCAGAGGTCGCTGCTCATCGTTGGGTAACCCCAGGTCGATCAGCCCCTGAGCGACGGCTCTTACACGATTGCGAAATTCGGCATAGCTGACTTCATCCCAAGTACTGCCATGACGTTCGGCTATGAATACCTGACCCGGCCTTTCGTCGGCCCACTTTTCCAGCCAGTCACCCACACAGCGATCATAGGGCTTCAGCTCGGTTTCAGAACGTACGACGAAGGCTCCGCCTTCACGTGCTTCAACGGCTACACGGGTATTCGGCAGCTGTGAAAAAATATCTGCACTCATGATAAAACCTTTGAAATATTATTTTTATCAGTCAGTTAACCGGCTTTCAGCACCAGCTCATCGAGCTGATCAAAGCAGAACCTTAGCTGCATGCCCGGCGTGATGTTGACCATTGGTGCCATGGCACCCGACAGCACAAGATGCCCCTTTCTTATCGGAGTACCCAGATCATACAGCTTGCGCACCAGCCACCAGGTCGCATTCAACGGATTCCCCAGGCACGCAGCTCCAGTACCTCGGACAGGGTCACGGCCTTCAGACTCGATGGATACACTCAGGCGAGTAAAATCCACGCCATTGGGATCAAATCGCTTGGCACCGACCATATACAGGGCAGAGGATGCGTTATCGGCTACGGTATCGACGATGTTGATTTTCCAGTCACGCACCACAGAATCGACAATCTCCACTACCGGCATGAAACACTCAATTTCTGCCAGCATCTCGGTGAACGTCAGATCCCTGCAATCGAGATCATTTTTGAAAATGAAGCCGATTTCGCCTTCCGCCTTGGGCGCGATCAGTTGCGAGCAGTCAATCCGCTCGCCAGAGCGACGCTCCATATCGGCGAAGAGAACACCATAATCAGGTTGGTCCACGCCCAACTGCCGTTGAACCGCTTCAGAGGTCAAACCGATTTTGTAACCGGTTACTCGCCCTCCTTTCTCCAGCCTGTCACGGTTGACCAATTGCTGTACCGCATAGGCGTCATCCATGCCGAAATGAGGATAATCTGACGAAATCGGCCCTGTGGCGCAGGCGTCTGCTCGCGCCTTGATAATTCGTTGCGCTACGGCGTTAAATTCTTGCTGGCTCATTTACAGATATCTCTCTGACAGGCGCTTCATGTTTTCCAGAGCCATCACATATTCTTCATGCAACTCATCAACAATCTTGCCGGCTGATGCCACGGCACGAATCGCTCCGACCCCTTGCCCTGCCGACCAGACATCTTTCCACGCCTTGTTGGCCGTCGAAATGTTGCCGGAAAAATCGATTGCCTTACCGGGGCCGGCCTGTTCCGGATCAATTCCCGCCTGTTCCAGACTGGCCTTCATCCAGGTTGCATTGACGCCGCTGACCGCTTTGGTCTCAACAATATCCTCAAGACCCGAAGCCACCAGCATCGCGCGATAGTCGTCATTGGCAAAACTCTCTTGCGCAGCGATAAAGCGTGTACCGGAGACAACAAAATCAGCCCCGGCCGCCTGCATTGCCAGCACATCCGCACCTCGCGAGATACAGCCCGCAACGCCCAGGGGGCCATCCCAGAAAGTGCGTACCTCATTGATAAAGGCAAGAGGATTGTATTGCCCGGTATGGCCACCCGCTCCACTGCACACCAGAATCAGGCCATCAACACCGGCTGCAATCGACTTTTTCGCCATCGCCGGCGTGATCACATCAGCAAACACCTTGCCACCATACGCCTTTACGGCATCGGTCACGCGTGCAGGTGACCCCAAGGCAGTCGATACGATAGCGGGTTGATAACGACGCACCAGATCCAGCTCTGCATCAAAACGGTCGTAAGAAGAGTGCACAATCATATTGAGCAGCCAGGGCTGCCGACTGGCATGCAGGGCTGCGTGAATCTGCACCATCCACTCATCCAGTGTTTCCACTGTACGTGCGTTAGCCGCCGGCAAGGCTCCAATCACACCCGAGCGCGCGCTGGCGATAATCAAATCCGGTGAAGACACCAAAAACATTGGCGCTACCACCAGTGGCAAACGCAATTCATTAAACAGGTTCATAAACCCTCCTCAGCGTGCAACCCAACCGCCGTCACTGTGAATGACACAGCCGGTCGTCATCGGGGACTGTTCGTTAGAGGCCAGCACAACATAAAGCGCGGCATGATCCGAGGGTGAAGCCATCCGCTTGAGCGGCACGGCATTGGCCGCATTTTCATGGAATCCCTGAATATGATTGAGCGGCTGAGCACGCCCCGAAATGCCGTCCACCGACTTCATCTCGGTATCGGTTGCACCGGGAGACACCCCGTTAACGCGTACATTCGGTGCCATCTCATAGGCGAGCTGTTTGATCATGCCCACGACCGCATGCTTGGACGTGACGTACAAAATGCCGCCGCCACCGGGGTAGAAGCCGGAGTTGGACACGGTCAAAATGATATTTCCGCCGCTTTTGTTCAATTCTTCCTGTGCCGCACGCACCCCGTTCAAATACCCCAATACGTTGACGCGAAACAGGCTATCGAAATTGTCGGCGAGTTTTTCAGGTGCGATTTTGCGCAACGGTACGAAGTAGTCGAACAGCGCCGCATTACCCACGAAGATATCAAGTTTGCCGAACGCGGCGACCGTTTCGGCCACCGCGCGTTCGTTATCTTCGTACCGGGTCACATCGCCCTGTACCGTGATCAGCCCCTGGGGGAAGTCACGCTTGAGCGCATCCAGCTTGTCGGCATTGATATCGAACACCGCCACCCGGGCACCTTCGGCCAGGTAACGTTCGACCACGGCCCGACCGATGCCATCGGCACCCCCTGATACAAGGGCCACCTTGGAATCCAGTACTGTCATGTGGCACCTCAGAGGAAGGTGTTGATGTTTTTGCAGGTCAACGTCGCGTTCGGGATCAGGATAAGACGCTTCTTGATCTTGAAGCTCTCCCCGTCCTGCACGATCAGATCCTGACGACGACCATAGATCACATATTCTTCATCCAGACCGCGGCTTCGCACGCTCTGAAAGGTAGAATGCACGACGTACTCACCATCGTTTTCGCCGTAATAGACTTCGACATTGGTTAGCTGATGCACATTACGGGTTGCCGGATTTTCCGCCCAAGCAGAAGGTTGCTTGAAACGTGCAACACGGCGCCCAAGGTCGCGCAAACCGTCATCAAAAAATGCCATGTGGTCTGCGGCGTAAAAACCATGCTCCAGCAAATTCTCACGACGACGGTTCTCGATGCCCGGCATCCAGTAATGGATCTCTTCGTGCATCAATCCCAGCCAGTCATCAAAGCGCTCGTCATCCAGCAAACGGTATTCGTAGTTCAGAAAGTGTGATACGCGGTAATGCTGTTCTACTGAAACCGGGCGCAGTTCATCATACAGAGCGGTCATTATTCAGCCTCCTGCTTGCCAACGTTTCGATTGGGAACTTCGTTCCAGCTGCGGGAATTCAGCATGTCATACCAGTACTGGTAGAAAGCACGGGAGTTGGCTTCATTGAGCTGGCCTTCATAAACGTTAGCCGGCAGCGGAGTATCGGTCAGCAGAGTATCCATGCCCAAACCTACAAACAGGTCCTGCTGAGCGGTGACACGCCCCTTGGCGGTCTTGGTGCAGTATTCCCAGTTTTCGCCGTCATCCATTTCGAACACGCCAGTCGGAGAAAAGGTCATCATGGCACCCTTGCGCCATTTCTCCTTCACCTCTTCGGGTGCACTCTTGTTCACCACGACCCAGGTAAACAGTTCCATCTTGTTCGGCCCACGCGGCTGCCATATACGCACGGTGTTCTGGCCCGGCAGGAAAGAGAAGTTCGGGAAGATGGTGCAGGACGAAACCGAACCGATCATGTTGGAGCGGAAATCGCCCAGGCGCTCGGCCACGGACGGCTTGATGGTATGCAGGTACTTATTCAGGGCACTTTCACCCAGTACCGCCACGTTGCCCACGGTATCCAGTGCAAATTCGTATCCGTGACCATTCCAGTTGACGGAATAGGACTCTTCGAAGTCGCTGACCTTGGCAACGGAGCCACCCAGCATCGCACGGGCAGCGGAGTCATGTGTCCAGCCTGCGTGCAGAATGTCACCGACGAAGTTCTCGGCGGCAATTTTCCAGTTGCACTCATAGGTAGAACGGATGCAGCCACCCACAAACTCGGTGCCACCTTCCTGATTGTCGAACAGGGCATCCATGTACCAGGCGATCGGACCCAGGTACTCCTTCAAAGACGGAGCATTGGCATCGAAGGTAGCAAAGACCAGACCCTTGTAGGAATCGACCTGAGCAACCTCTTTCAGACCCCACTTGGACTTGTCGAAATTGCTGTCTTCGTAAACGCCAGACTCATGCTGGCCAACCAGGTTGCCTTCGACATTGAAGGACCAGCCATGGTAGTTACAAATAAAACCACGCGTGCTGCCGGACTCGGCAAAGCAGACCTTGTTGCCACGGTGCGGACAGGCATTCAGAAACACCTTGATGCCGCCGCTCTTCTGGCGAATCACGATCACTTCATCTTCACCCATAGTGGTGGTGATGTAGTCACCGGTTTTCGGGATCTGTGATTCGTGCGCTACAAACAGCCAGCAACGCGCGAATACCTTTTCCAGCTCCTGCTCATAGATCTCTTGGTCGTAGAAGATCTTGCCTGCAATGCGACCGTTCTCAAGGTCGCATACATCCTTGAGCCCCGTCAGCGAATCCGTTACATCGAGTGTTTTAATTATATTTCCCATGGTCTAACACCTTTTAGCCTTAGCCTTTCGCAATTAACGCCGGATCTGCCTCAATCAAGGCAAATATCTCGTCACCCTCAATCTCGACCGGATAGGTTTTCAGGTCGATTTCGCAGGGAAACCCCTGCGCCTTGCCAGTCGGTATATGAAACTGTCCCCAATGAACGGGGCAGGTGATCAGATCATCTTCAATATCACCCTCAGCCAGAGATGCCGTGGCATGCGTACAAAGATCCGCAGTCGCGTAGTACTGACCACCGAGGTTGTACACCGCGATGTCACCAAACTCGGCGTTATCGATTTTCTTGACCTGGTTTTCGGCAAGCTCTGACACCTTGCACAAAAACACCTTTTCAATAACTTCCATTGCTGCTCAGCCTTTCTTCAATTCAATAAAGCCCAGACCGGTCACCCATTCCGGCACCGGCTGATACTCGATCAGTTCGCCGCGTGGTGCATTCACGGCT
The DNA here is from genome assembly GCF_040547585.1 of Marinobacterium sp. MBR-111. Lineage (NCBI taxonomy): Bacteria > Pseudomonadati > Pseudomonadota > Gammaproteobacteria > Oceanospirillales > Oceanospirillaceae > Marinobacterium > Marinobacterium sp. MBR-111. Next base: position 16,348 of record NZ_JBEPQA010000035.1, on the reverse strand, counting down.
GCCATGGCGCAAATGAAGTTACGAATTTCCATCGCACCGTTACCGCCGTTCTCCAACACCTGTTCATCGGTAAAGGCCACTAGCCCATCGATATTGGCGTTGCAGCACAGGTCAATGATCTGACGATCGAATTCTTCGTTGACCTTGCCGGTTTCCTTGACGCCAACCCAATGGCTGATACCGCCGCTACCGATTACAAATACCTGCTCGTCACTATCGAACGCTTCGACGGCACCTCGGATCTGTTCACCCAACTGACGCGCGCGAGTCTTGGTAATAAAGGGGTCTACAGCACTGGCCAGGTAAACCGGTATCGCACTGATGCTGCGGCCGCTGATTTCCTCGGCACGACGCACAATCAGCTTGTAGGGGATGGAGAACGCGTGATCCGTGGTAAACGAGCGTGCCACGGCCCAGTCGAATCCGGTTTCACTGCCATGAGCCGCGATGTGTTGCGCCAGCGCTTCGTGGTTCTGCACCTGCTCTTTCTTTAGCCCCGGCAACTGGTCCAACGGACCTTCCACATGCCCGGTGGCAATGCAGTACTTGGGCAGGCAAGTGGTGCCAAACAGCATGTAATGGTCATTGCCAACGATAATGACGCTGGACGCGCCACTCTCGGCCAAACGTTCAGCACAGGCTTCGTAGGCATCCCACACTTTTTTGGCTTTCTCCGCCTCGGGTGCATCAGGGGCCACAAACATGACCGGGTCGTGCGGTACCAGAAATCCGCCAGTAATCTCTGCCATGATGCTTACCCCTTAATGGATGCGGAGTGGGCGGAATCAGAGCCCAGCTTGCGGTTGTAGGAAGAAACCCGGCGATCCGGTGACATCTCGATCCAGTAGCCAAGCGTCAACATCGGGTTCACGCCGACTTCCTGCATTCCCTTGACGTCGAACTCAAGAATCATGCGTACGCCCTCTTCATCAACCGGGAAGCGACTCAGGAATTTTTGCGGGTCTTCGCGGTATTTTTCTTTTGAAAAGCGATCCACGGAGAGGCTCCAGAGGATGCGCTCAAGCACGTCCCGACTCATGCCTGCCCCCCGCCGATAAAGCTGTTCAGAATTTTGAGGAACTTCTGTTTCTGCTCGGTCTGCACCCAGTGGCCGCACTGACCAAACACATACAGATCACTGTTGGGGATGTTCTCGGACAGCACACGCCCACACTGAACTGGCACTACATTGTCTTCACGCCCATGCAAAACCAGAGTCGGCGCCTTGATGTTCTTAACGGCCTTTTCCGGGAAGCCCTTCACCATGGTTTCGCCATCTGTACTTGGCTGAGGAATGAGTTTGCGCAAGGCATCCTGTGCACCGGGTCGCGCACTGGCCTCATAGCGTGACTGCACCAATTCATCCGTGATCAATGACGTGTCGTAAGGGAAAAGCTCCATCAGCGAGCGCATGTTCTCGACTGACGGTTCGTACAACCAGGCACCCGCCAGCCCCTTGGTCTGTACAAAAGTACCTGCCGGCGTACCCAGCAGCACCAGCTTGTCGAGACGCTCCGGGTTGAACAGCGCCAGACCGATACCGACCGCGCCACCGAAGGAGTTGCCCACCAGAGACGCCTTATCCAGACCGATGGCATCCATGAATTCAACCAGATGATTGACCCAGAACTTGATGTCGTAGTGGGTATCTTCCTTGAACTCGGTAAACCCGAAGCCGGCGATATCCGGCACGATGACATGGAAGTTTTCCGCCAGCTGATCCATGACGCCGCCCCAGTTGGTCCAGCCGGATACACCCGGACCTGAACCATGCAGCAGCAACAGAGGCGCTCCGGCACCGCATTCAAAGTACGCCGTTTCATGGCCGGCTGCCTGAACAAACTTGCGATCTGACTCTTTCATCACACCTCCGAACATACAGTTGTGTATCCAGATACTAGTGAGTACGTACACAACCGTCAACAGGTCGAGTGATTCTCAACACTGAAAAACATTCATAAACAAGGTAAAAAATGATCAAAAAACATATAACCTGTTGTTTATAAAAACATAAAAACTGTTGCATTAACAGAATAGTATGTTCTTTAAAAACAAAAACCATTTTACAAGACTGTGATACCAACAATAAAATAAGATACATATATGTATGTATTGCAGAGGTAGTGACATGAACACGATTTCGGTGAGTTTGGGTGAAGCATCACACAGGCATGAGCTATACCCGATGAAGGAGACCTCACACGGCAGACAGATACTGGTTTTCTCCACCTGGGCAGGGATTACAGACTTCGAACGCGACGTGGCCGAAAGACTTAACAGGGCCGGACATAGCGCAATACTTGTCGATTTCTTCGGGGAAAGTGCCGACTTATCAACCTTTGAGAAGAAACAACGCGCCATATCGCCCTACCTTCAGGACCTGGCCGTACTTCAGGCTCACGTAAGCGCATTGATTGTTTCAGTCAAGCGGGCAATACCGGCAGTGAACCAGCCCATGTCTGCAATAGGTTTTTGTCTTGGCGGACTGTGTGCCCTGCACGCCGGCCTGCAGGAGCATGACGTTGACACCGCCGTGAGTTTTCACGGGTTACTGAAGCTGCCATCCATAACCGGCCATGCAGCCCAAAATACTCGCTTCCTGATTCTGAACGGGAGTCGGGACCCAATGGTTTCATCTGATGAGGTGACTTCAGCCATTCAGTTTTTTGATGACCGGGCACTGGACATGACACTGGTTTCGCTTGGTGGTACTTATCACTCATTCATGCTGCCGGATGCTGACAATCCCAAGGCTGGTGTGCTCTATAATCCCCAGAGTGCTGATCGTGCATGGGCTTTGTGTGAAAACTTCCTCCGTTAGGCAAAACAGCAGGTAACAGGTAAGACAGGTATCCATTGCTTTTTATACTTAGACTATCTGTCTATATACAGGTACAGATATAACCTTCGACGTGTATAATTCTCGACCATCTTTAACGGGTGGGTATTGAAGGAGCATTGGGTTGAGGGAGTGCCAGATTGACCGTTGTCGTCAGCTGATCCTGTCCATTTCGCTGGTTGGCATTCTACTGACAGGCACTCTGGTCGGTCTAAGCAGTGCCCTGCCCATGTTTTTTTCCGCCCGTGAGCATGTTGAAAACTCAGCACTGGATAGCTTGGAAGCCCGTGCCGCGGCAATCAACAGCCTGCTGGCCGGCTATCAGGATATTGCGCGCCAATTCACAAGCCGTACCGAGATTAGGCGCCGACTCGAAGCGTATGAAGCCGGAGAGTTGGAGTTTGATGAGCTTGTGGCTTTTACTCGGCCCCGCCTCAAAGACCCCATGAGCAAGCTGCCTGAACTGCTGTTCATGCGTCGCAGCGGCCCCGATCTAAAACCGGTTGTCAGCCTGGGGCATAACCCGGGCCTTGAACTTGAACATATCGACACCACCGGCGTGAGCCTCATGCCATTACCAACCTCGACCGGTTTTGTGATTCGGGCGGTGGGTGCAATCACGGATGATAATGGTCGTCGTGTTGGTATCGATACCCTGCTGTTCAGCTCAGAACGGCTAAAGGCGCTGCTTACATCAGACAGCGGCTTCAGTACTCAGGCACGCCTGACGCTGGTACAGGTTTCGCCCTCTGGCACGGTGTTGGCGTCGCTGGACAGTACAGGGGAGTTTGTCCGTCTCCTGCAGCAACATCAGCCCTACCTTGCCGCGCTCACACCCCGCACTCTGATTCATGCAGACGATGGCAAAAACCGCCTGTTGCTGACACCTCTGGCACTGGACAGCTGGGTTCTGGCGGTACGACTGCCTCGATCTGACCTGTATGCCAAGGCCAATCAGCAGCTGCTGACCACCTCTGGTGTGATACTCGCCATGATGCTGCTAGGCCTGTTCCTGACGCGCAGAGCCCTGTCTCCGCTGGTAGCACGCATTACTCAGCAGACTCAGAGGCTTGAAGAGTCCTCTGCTGAGTTGCGCCTGTCTGCCAATGTGTTTGAGCACGCCCAGGAGGCAATCATCGTCACTGATCCCGGTCTCAAAATTCAGCGCAGCAACCGCACCAGCAGTGAAGTCACAGGTTACTCATCCGAACAACTGCTTGGCATCGGGCTTGATCAGTTGTTCGATCAGTCCAGCCGTCAAGGTGATCAGATTGAGCTGATCCTGCACACCCTGAACCGTGATGATGCCTGGCAGGGTGAGATCAACTATCGTCATGCAAACGGACATATCATTCCAACACTGCAAACCATCAGTGGTGTGCGGGATGATCAGGGGCGCATCAACCACCTGATCCATATTTTCAATGACATCACCGATGCCAAGGAAAATGAGCGCAGAATGCAACGACTGGCCAGTCAGGACTCACTCACCGGACTGCCCAATCGCGCCAGCCTGAACCGACAGATCGAGCAGCAATTGCAGCAGGCGGCACAGCAACAACAGCGTTGTGCACTTCTGTTTATCGACCTGGACAACTTCAAACCGGTGAATGACAACTTTGGTCACGCTGTTGGTGATCAGCTACTGAAAACAGTTGCCAAACGGCTACAACATGCATTGCGTGAAGAAGACAGCGTGGGCCGCCTTGGTGGCGATGAGTTTCTGGTATTGACCGGGAACCTGCAAAAGCCGGAGGAAGCCGATGTCATCGCGGCCAAATTGATTGCGCACCTGCTGGAGCCCTTCCATATAGCCGAACACAGTATCAATATTGGCGCCTCCATCGGTATCGCCTATTTCCCGGACGATGGCTGTGACACACAAACCCTGACCCGCATGGCGGATGAAGCGATGTATGCCGCCAAAAGGCAGGGGCGCAACTGCTACGTCAAGACTACCTCTCTCGACTGAAAACGATTATACAGCCCCTGTTCGGTTACACCTGAATGGGGCACATATAAGATCCTGCGCACTCAAGCAGTGCACCTCTGGGAACCCACGTCCCTTGCCCGCCCTTGGCGTGCACTCCACTGCCCAATAGCTGATCTGATTTACTGGAACGAAAATTGCTTTACTGCTGGTAGAACAGATCTGGAGTGATACCCATGCTATTTCGACGCCGCAGTAAAGCCGAAACACAACAGAGCAGACTGCTTGAATGTCTCACGCACCTGGAAAGCTCTGAACTGACCCGCAAACAAGTGCCAAACGATGCTTTAAGACAGCAGCTTGAACAGCTGCAGCTTCAGCTCAGAGAGCGGCATAGCGTCAACTCCACCCAGGGAGTTCGGAGCATACTGCACACAATCAGTAGCCTGCTGCAACGCTGCGGGCTGTTTGCCGGTCATACTCGCCGTACACTGGTTCAGCAGGAAGGTCTGATTGAGCAAATGGAGCAGCGCTCTTCGCTGCTGGAAAGCGAGCTGAATGCCGCTGCCGACAAGGTCGGACAGTCACGGGACGAAGTCGGGCAACTGCAACAGACGCTGGGCGACACCGTCAGTGATACCAGTAAAGCGGTGATAAAAGCCATGGAGGGCATCTCAGCCAAACTGGAAGACAAGGCGAACGGCGCCCATTCAGTACTTGAAAACATCATTCGTATTGGTGCGCAGATTAACCTGCTGGCCCTGAACGCGGCCATAGAAGCCGCCAGAGCCGGTGAGCATGGTCGCGGTTTTGCTGTCGTTGCCAACGAAGTACGCAATCTGGCCGAAGTCACTGTCAAGCATGTCAACGAAGCCCGTGAACAGCTTGATTTTGCAGCGATTGAAGAGGACCTGACCGAGCTGCGTCATCACACGATGAGCAAGCTTGAATCATCGGACCAGGCGGTCCGCTTCTCTCAAGAGCGTCTGGGTAATCTGTTTGACCACATCAACGAGGACATCGGCCAGGTACGCCAGAATACGGATATCCTGTTCGAGACCCTGCATCTGCTTAAAGACTCCATGGGACGCATTGAGGACAAACAGCTTTGGATCTCCTCGCTTTCAACGCAGATCAGTCAGGCACTTGAAGTACTGCCCTCCGGGCTTGAGAGTCTGAACGCCGCCGAAACACCGCTGGAGCGACTGCGCGCTCAACTGGGATTCACCTCACACAAAGACCGGCTAAGTCAGATTCAGCAGCGGGGCATTTTGCGTGTGGCGGTTGAGCCACAGTTTGTCGGGCTGTCATTCCGGCGCAAACCGGGAGAGCCCTTGCAGGGCCTTGATATCAGCTATGCACATGCATTGGCTGAACACCTTGGGGTTCGATGCGAGTTCGTCGAGACCCCATGGGATTTGTGTACTGAGCGCCTGTTCAGCAGCGAACAACCCGGCGGGATGCCAGCCGATATCGTTATCAGCGCACTGCCACCGGATGAAGGCTATGCACACGTTGCCTATTCAGACCCCTACACCTATTTACACTGCGTTTTGGCGCGCCGCGTGGGTGACAGCAGCATTCGGACCCATACCGACCTGGAAGGCAAGGCACTGGGTATTATCAATGACCCCGCCGCTTTTGCCGTACTGGACAGCCTTGGCATCGGTACGGATACCGACAGCCGAATCAGGCTGTCGAACCTTCTTGCCTACTCAGACCAAAGCCGCATCCATGACTGTCTTGCCAGGGGAGTGGTTGATGCATTTATTGTCGACCTGCCGATCTACCACTGGGCCTGCAACAACCCTGACAGCCCCTGGTTTGGCAAGATTGAAACATTGCCGGGGAACCTGGCAGATCAGTCCTATTTTTACTCGATGGCCGTGTCAGCGGATGCGGACAATGCAACACTTCTCAGCGAGGTCAATCGATTCATCCAGCACTTTACGACGACTGCAGAGCGGGAGAAAATCGAGCGGTTCTGGCAGGGCCAGGTGATTCAGGACAGCCTGAGCCTCGACAGTCTGCCCGGCGAACTGAAAGGGGCAGACGATCTGCATTCCATGGCTGCGGCTGCCCAAGCAGCTTGATGCAACCGTCCGCCTTAACTCTCTTGCGCCCCCTGCCGCTCAGCAGATCCGTGGCAGCGGTTCACTGTTCAACCAGTCCAGCAGGCGGTTGCCGCCAAAGCGGGTGCGCAACTGTACAAACTGCTGCGGGTCAGCAGTGACAGTGCCGATAATGGCTGCGCTCTTCCCCTGCGGGTGAGCGCGCATCAGAGCCAATAGCTCAGGTGCCTGTTCTGGCGGACAGATCGCAACCAGCTTGCCCTCGTTGGCGAGGTAGAGCGGGTCCAGTCCAAGCAGTTCACACACCGCCTGTACCGGCTGGATCACCGGTATGGCGGCCTCTTCCAGCTGCATTCCGACGCCGGACTGCTGTGCCAGTTCGTTCAGTGTATTGGCCAACCCACCGCGAGTGGGATCACGCATGCAGCGCAGTTGTGGTACCTGCGCGACCATGGCTTGTGTCAGCCGATGCAGTGCGCAACTGTCGGAACGAATATCCGCCGCAAAGCCCAATGACTCACGCTGGGTCAGAATACAGGCACCATGATCGCCCACACTGCCCGACAGCAGGATACAGTCGCCGGGACGTGCCCGGTCACCTGACAGATCAAGCCCCTCAGGCACAATGCCGACACCGCTGGTGTTGATGAACACGCCATCGCCCTTGCCGCGTTCGACCACCTTGGTGTCACCAGTCACGATTGGTACGTTCGCCTCGCGGCTGGCCTGCGCCATCGATTCCACAATGCGGGCCAGTTCGGCCAGAGCAAAGCCCTCTTCCAGAATAAAGCCCACCGACAGTGCATGTGGTCGGGCACCGCACATGGCCAGATCATTGAGGGTGCCATGTACAGCGAGCGAGCCGATATCGCCACCGGGGAAAAACAGCGGCGACACCACATGGCTGTCATTGGCGAAGGCCAGTCGCCCGGCCGGCAAGCTCAGCTGAGCCTGATCATTGCCCTGCGCCAGCCACTCATTGTCAAATGCCCGCGCAAACAGCTGACTGATCAGCTGCGCCATCGCCCGGCCTCCGCCTCCATGCGCCATCTCGACCTTGCCGTTGATCAAATCCAGTCGACTCATTCTCTCTCCTGCATCGCAATCCGCCCCCGGTTGTAACGGTACCAGGCAGCGCAGGCACCTTCCGATGACACCATACAGGCGCCTAGCGGATTATCCGGTGTACAGGGCGTACCGAACAGTCGGCACTGATCCGGTCGCTTCTGCCCACGCAGAACAGCCGGGCATTCGCAGGCTGGATGCTCTCTGGCCCTTGGCGCTGACAGTTCAAAACGCTGTTCGGCATCATAACGGGCATATTCTGGTCGTATTTTCAGTGCACTTGCCGGCACCTCACCCAATCCGCGCCATTCAAAGCTGCTTCGGCGCTCAAACACCCTCTCGACCAGTACCCTGGCCTTTGGGTTGCCGTCAGGCGTAACGGCCCGGCTGAACTGGTTTTCAACTCTGGCCTCATGACGATTCAGCTGCCCAACCAGCATACTGATGGCCTGTAGCAGGTCCAGTGGCTCAAATCCGGCAATCACGACCGGTTTGCCAAACTGCCGCGGGAAAGGCGCGTAGGCTTCACTGCCGATCACGGTACTCACATGCGCCGGACCGATAAAACCATCGATGGCAGTGGCCTCGCCCTCACTTGGGGTCAAAATGGCATGCATCGCCGCCGGGGTCAGCACATGGTTGCACAGCACTGAAAGATTGCTGATCCCCATTTCATCGGCACGCTGAATCAGTACCGCCGTGGGCGGTGTTGTGGTCTCGAAGCCGATGGCAAAAAACACCACCTGGCGCTCGGGGTGCTGCTGCGCCAGCGTCAGCGCCTCCAGTGGTGAATACAGCATGCGTATATCAGCCCCGTCGGCACGCGCCTTGAGCAAACTCTGTCCCCTGCCGGCAGGTACCCGCAACATGTCACCGTAGCTGCACAGAATCACCTCCGGCAGACGGGACAGCTCAAGCGCCTGCTCCAGACGCGCGACAGGCAATACACAGACCGGGCAGCCAGGGCCGTGGACCAGTTCAACATTGTCAGGCAGCAGCGCGGGCAAACCGTAACGGAATACCGCATGCGTGTGTCCGCCGCAGAACTCCATCAATCGGTAATGGCGCCCCGGATCAGCCTGTTGAAGGATATGCTGCGCCAACTGGTGGGCCAGTTCAGCATCACGAAATACGTCCACGTACTTCATTGTTGCTGCGCTGCCATCTGCTGCAGCATTACCAGAGTCTTTTCAGCCTCGACCCGGTCCAGTTTCTGCAGCGCAAAGCCCACATGCAGAATCACGAAGTCACCTACCTCAAGGCCATCCAGCAATGACACGTCTATCTCGCGGCGCACGCCCCCCATATCGGCCAGCGCACGCCCCGGGCCAGTCAGTGCCACCACTTCAACCGGTACAGCCAAACACATCAGCCTTGCCCTCTTTCCCGTTCAACATTCGCACGCATGATCGACACCCATACCTGCCCCAGTGACAGCGCGGCATCTCCCGGCGGCAGATTTATCGGCAGGCGCGGCGTCAGCCCCTGCCGCTGCAACGCGTCCACCAGACCGGTTCGGAGCCAGCTGTTCAGCAGGCAGCCACCGCTGAGAATAACATCGCTGATACCCTGCTCATGTGCGGCTTTACCGGCCCATGCCGCCAGCGCAGCGATCAGGTTGGCATGAAAGCATTCCGCCCCTTCACGGGCATTGTCCATTTCAAGCAGGTGCTGCAGCAAGGGGTTCAGATCCAGACAGTTGCCATCACTCACACGCCAGAGCGAAGCATCAGGTTCAGGCAGCTGTCTGACCTGTGCTTCCAGCAACATGGCGGCCTGAGCTTCAAAGGTCTGTACGTCACAAACAGCCATCAACCCCGCCACCGCATCGAACAGTCGCCCAAGACTGTTGCTGGGCGGGCAATTGATATCTGCACGCAGCATCTGTGCAACCTCTTGCCAAAGAGGCTGGTGGCCAAAACGCTCGGCCATCAGGTCCTCCCGCCCCAGCTGAAACAGAAGGGCCAGTGCCAATCGCCAGGGCTCCCGTGCGGCACGGTCACCACCAGGTAAAGGCAGCGGTTTCAAGGCACCCAGCCGTTCATGGCCACTCGCGTTTACTTTCAGCAACTCACCACCGCGCAACTCACCCGCTTCACCCAACCCTAGTCCATCCAGTGACAGTCCGATTACCGGGCCGGTCAATTGATGTTCGGCCATCACGGCGGCCACATGGGCATGGTGGTGCTGAACCGGCGACAGCGAGATGTTCCGTGCATCAGCATACTGCTGTGCCAGTCGATAGCCGTAACTGTCCGGCTGCAGGTCGACACTGACCTGTGCCGGGGTTACACCATACAGCGCCGGCAGTTGCTCAACCTGTAACTGCAAACGGCGACAGCTTTCGACACTGGCAAGATCACCCAGCGGGGGTGACAGCCAGGCGCGCGGCCCCTGGCTGAGGCAGAGACTAGTTTTAAGGTAGCCGCCCAGTGCCAGCATGGGTGGGCCGGTAACCGCCAGTTTTATACTCTGCGGCGAAACGCCTCGGCCTCTGCGCACCCAGGCCCCGGAGGCCGCCAGTACGCTGATCACAGGGTCGTCCTGAGGCTGAACGATGTCGCGATCATGCAGCAGCAGCCGATCCGCAATGTCCCGCAGTTGCGTTCGGGCATCTGCGTTGGTGTGGATCAGTGGCTCCCCGCTCAGGTTGGCACTGGTCATGACCAGCAACAGGGACTGCGATTGAACAAGCCAATCGGTGCCGACAGGTCGTCCTGCCGCCTCATGGAACAGCAGCCAGTGCAACGGGCTTTGCGGCAACATGACGCCAAGTCCATTCAGTCCCGGCGCCACCGTGTCAGGCAACATCCCTTGCCTGACACAGGGGGCTATCACGATCGGCGTACCCGGATGCGTTAGCCAGCGTGTTGCGATCTCGCTCAGCTGCACCAAAGGGTCCAGCGACTGCGTGTTTGCAGCCATGATGGCAAAAGGCTTGTGCGGGCGCTGTTTGCGCTGGCGCAACCGTGCAATGGCGTCAGGGTTACGTGCATCACAGATCAGATGAAATCCGCCCACCCCCTTGAGTGCCAGAATCTCACCGCGCCGAACGGTATCCAGTGCCTGCTCCAGAGGATCTGCCTCATCGAGCCGAACTCCATCAACCGTCTCAACCCAGACCGAAGGGCCGCAATCGCTGCAGGTATTGGGCTGGGCATGAAAGCGCCGATCGGCGGGGCTGTCATATTCATGCAGGCACGACGGGCACTGGGGGAACATGGCCATGCTGGTATTGTGACGGTCATACGGCAACCGCCTCAGAATGCTGTAGCGCGGGCCACACCGGGTGCAGTTGATAAAGGGATAGCGCCAGCGCCTGTTACGAGGGTCGAACAGTTCAGCCAGACAGTCATCACAGGGAGCAAGGTCCGGCAGTATCTCACCGCTGTCGTGGATTTCATCTTGAGAAGGCTGAATACAAAACCCGACAAGGTTCGGCTCATCCGGCATTGTGACGCGCTCGATGCGATCAATCCGGGCAATCACCGGTAACCGGTCCTGCAACCGAGGCTCAAACTGCTGCAGGGCTGCCGCATCACCCTGCAGCTCAATACAGACGCCCGCCGGCGTGTTATACACCCGCCCCTGCAAACCCAACTCGCACGCCAACCGGTAGACCAGTGGGCGAAAGCCAACGCCCTGAACCAATCCCTGAACACGCAGATACTGCACTAGAGCAGAGACTCCAGCCGGATCGCTTCAGCCTGCAGTGCACTGATTCTCTGTTGCAGCCGTTGCTGTCGTCGCTGATTGACCCAGTCGACCCAGCTTTCCATGCCTTCACCAGTGCGGGCTGAGAGCTGGATCACCTCAATGTCGGGGTTGATGCGCCGGGCGTAATCGATGCAGGCATTCAGATCAAACTCCACGTAAGGCAACAGGTCGATCTTGTTGATCAACAGCAGGTCCGAGTGGTGAAAGATGTCAGGGTATTTCATCGGCTTGTCATCGCCTTCGGTCACCGACAGAATCACAACGCGATGAGCCTCACCCAGATAAAAGCCGGCCGGGCACACCAGGTTGCCCACGTTTTCAATGAACAGAAGCCCCCCCTGCAGATTGGGCAACTGCTGCATGGCATGGCCAATCATGTGCGCATCCAGATGGCAGCCCTTGCCGGTATTGATCTGCAGTGCCGTCGCACCTGCCGCGCGGATACGTTCAGCGTCACGGCTGGTCTGCTGATCGCCCTCAATCACCGCCAACGGCACCTGGCCGGACAAACGCGTGATCGTGGCTGTCAGCAGGCTGGTCTTGCCGGAACCGGGACTGGAGACCAGATTCAGCGCCAACAGCGCCTGCTGTTCAAACAACTCACGATTGGCGACGGCATAACCCGCGTTTTCACTCAGGATATCCTGTTCAATCTGCACTAGACGGCGTGTGCCATCCGTCTGATGAGGTGTATGTTGATGCTCATCGTGCCGGTGCCCGTTCGTACTGCCCACCTGCACTTCGTCCTTGCCGCAACCACAGACGCCACACATCATTCCACCTCCAGCTCATGTACCCGCATTTCATCCCCTTGCAGCAACTGCAACCGATAGCTGCCGCAGTGAACACAGGCATCAAACCGGCTTGTGACCGGCTGCTCCTCGCCACACTGCTGACAGCGGGCACGCGCTTCAGGGCTGATAATATCCAGGGCCGCCTCCTCTGCCAGCGTACCTCGACAGGCGGCGGTGAAACAGAAACGCAGTGACTCGACTTCAACCATCGCCAGCGGCCCAACCTGCAGCCAGACATGTTTTACCCGCCTGAAATGCTGCTCCTGCGCTTGCTGCTGCAACAGTCGGATGATGCTATTGGCAATCGACATTTCATGCACTCGACCATGCTCCCTGCAGCCTTTGTTGACTTGAGAATAGCAGCCTGACAAGACGGCCGGCACCCTCATTCTATATAATCGTGCCCCTGTTGATCATCTTGCGGAGTCCCCCCATGCCTGCCACCGACGCGATTGCCCACCGCCTGACCCGCCGTACCGGCGAGCAGTCCTACAGTTTGCGCGAGCAGCCGTTTGATTCCGAGTCGCTGAACAACCGATTGCTCAGCGAGATCAAGCCGCTGTTTACCCGGCGCGCCAGCAAGCGCTATGGCTGCTTTGCGGATGAGTCCGGCGCTTTCAAGGGGCTGGTGCTAAGCTGGCTCGACCAGAGCCTGAGCTTTACCCAGTTCAGTCGCAAGGTGATCGAACAGCTCGCCATGCTGATGGAGCAGCAGGATCTGGAAACCGATGGCCACTGGCTGTTCATCGTCGAAGAGCTTGAAGCGGCACGGCGGCTCTGGATTGCCAACCTGAAGCAGAAAGAAGGTCTGCTGCTGAACAGCGATAATGATTTGCAGGACACCCTGTATGTGGATTTCGCCAAAACCGGGCTCTGCGCCTGCCTTGACCTGCAGGATATCCAGCACCCTGACAAGAAGCGCTACCTGACCCTGAGTTTCGGCTTTGGTGATCGCCCACTGCAGGGCGCACTGATGGAATTTGCCAGCTTTACCGATACCGTGGACACCCAGGCAGACACCGAACGCTTCATGGGACTGGTACAGGATTACAGCGCCGTCATGCCGGAAGAGAACGCCAAACGCTACCAGAAAGAGGTCGCCGAGTTCTGCATGGAGCAGTCAAAGGAAGGTGAGGCGGTCAACTACCGTGCCCTGGCCGAATCGGTGGATTCCGTAGCGGAAGTCGGCTTCGATGATTTCATCGCCGAACGTGCGCCGGAGCTGAAGGAGGAATTCATTCCCGATCGCAGTAGCCTGAAAAAGTACATCCGTTACACCGGCCGTACCCGCGAGGTGTCGATCAGTTTCAGCAACGAGTCACTGGGCAAGAGTATCGCCTTTGACCCGAGCACAGAGACGCTTACTCTTACAGACTTGCCCGCCAGCCTGATCAAGCAACTCAAGGGCGAGTAATCCTGCCGGTAAAGTGCCAGAATAGTCTGACAACCCCAGCCTGCTATGCCTGATCGGAGCCCATGATGCCTGGCGAGTTATTGATACTGTTCCTGCTGATCCTGTTCAGCGGTGTATTTGCGATCTCCGAAATCGCCATCGCTGCGGCCCGCAAGATCAAGCTGCGAGTACTGGCCGAGGAAGGCAACGAGAAGGCCCTGGCGGTACTCAACCTGCAAGAGCAGCCCGGCGCCTTCTTCGCCATGATTCAGATCGCGCTGAACGCCATCGCCATTCTGGGCGGCATCGTCGGCGAGCAGAGCCTGACCCCCTACATGAAACAGCTGCTGCAGCTGTTCTATGACGGCCCTCTGCTGGACAAGGCCAGCTTCGCGCTCTCGTTCATCACCATCACCTCGCTGTTCATTCTGTTTGCCGACCTGCTGCCCAAGCGTCTGGGTATGATTCTGCCGGAAACCATGGCGATGCATCTGGTCCGTCCCATGCGCTGGGTCACCCTGCTGCTGACGCCGCTGGTGCTGCTGTTCAACGGCATCACCAATTTGATTCTGCGCCTGCTGCGCCTGCCCACGCAGCGCGAGGAGATCGTCACCACCGACGACATCGTCGCCATGATGGATGCCGGCGCCGAGCACGGCAGCATTCAGCAGCAGGAGTATCATCTGATCGGCAACGTGTTCGAGCTGGAAGGCCGCACCCTGCCCAGCGCCATGACCACCCGCGAGCATATTGTCTATTTTGACATCAACGACAGCAGCGAAGAGATCAGCGCCAAGATTATCGAACACCCGCACAACTGGTTTCTGGTCTGTGACGGTTCGCTGGACAAGGTGATCGGCGCGGTGGAGTCCAAAGAGATTCTGCGCAAGGTGCTCAAGGGCGAACCCTCGAGCATCATGACCGAGATGATCGAGCATGACCTGCTCTACCTGCCCGATACCCTTACCCTGTCGGAAGGGCTGAACGCATTCAAGACTTCGGCTCAGCCCTTTGCCGTCATTTTGAACGAGTATGCGCTGGTTGTAGGCATTCTGACGGTCAAGGATCTGATGAACAGTTTTATGGGCGACCTGATCTCCAGTACCGGTGACGAGCAGATCATCCAGCGTGACGAGCACTCCTGGCTGGTAGACGGCACCACTCCGGTCATCGATCTGGCCCGTGTACTGGGGCTGGATATTGAAGATTTCCCCAACTACAGCCAGTACGAAACGGTGGCGGGTTTTCTGATCTATCACCTCAAGCGCATTCCCAAGCGCACCGACTTTATCCTCTTTGCCGGCTTCAAGTTTGAGGCGATGGATATTGACAACCTGAGAGTGGATCAGTTGATGGTCAGCCGTATCGGTGACGAAGACACGCTTGCCGGCGCTGCATCGGTCTGATGCGACTGGATCGCTTTATCTGCAAGCACACCGAGCACGGCCATCAGCAGGCGAAGCGGCTGGTGGCGAGCGGTCGAGTATCGGTGAACGGCGAGGTTGTCACCAACCTGCGCGCCGAAATCGATCGCTTCATGTGTGTTGAACTGGACGGCCGGCGCCTGCAGCAACAGCAGTCCCACTACCTGATGCTGAACAAGCCCACCGGCTATCTCAGCGCCACCTCGGACCCGCAACACCCTACGGTGCTTGAGCTAGTGCCACCGGAGTTGCGCACCAACCTGCACCTGGCCGGCCGGCTGGATCGCGCCACTACAGGCCTGCTGTTGCTGACCAACGATGGCCTCTGGTCACGACGAATCACCGCACCCGAGCAGAAAATTCCCAAGGTTTACCGCGTCACTACCGCCGAGACAATCAACCCTGAAGCCGAAACTCGCTTTGCTGCCGGTATCTGGCTGGCACGGGAAGGCGTTTTGACCAGCCCGGCCCGGCTTGAACGGATCAGTCCCTGTGAAGCGCACCTGACGATTTACGAAGGCCGTCATCACCAGGTGAAGCGCATGTTTGCCGCAATTGGTAATGCAGTGACAGCCCTGCACCGTGAAAGCATGGGTTCTATCCGGCTCGACCCGGATCTTGCACCGGGTCAATATCGCCCCTTGACGGCAACGGAGCTGAAACAAGGCTGAAGTGCAGCTGAGAGGAAGATCCAATATTTTGTGTGTATTCGTGTTTTCCTGCACCATCATGCGACTACGCCAAACATCTTGCCGACTCCCGCCGTCAGCGCCATGGCCAGGCCTCCCCAGAAAACAACTCGGATGGCGCCGATCACAAGTGATGCGCCACCGGCTTTTGCAGCAATAGCACCCAGCATGGCGAGAAACACCAGTGAGCACAGAGCAACCAGCGTAATCAGATACCCGGTGGGCACCATCCAGGCCACCAGTAACGGCAGAGCTGCACCGACAGTAAAGGTGACCGCTGACGACAGGGCTGCCTGAACGGGTTGAGCACCGCCGTTGGCCGAAATTCCTATTTCATCGCGGGCATGCGCATCAAGGGCATCGTGCGCCATCAACTGTTCTGCAACCTGACGCGCCAGTGCCGGCTCAACTCCTCGATTTTGGTA
>NZ_JBEPQA010000034.1:0-24931 GCF_040547585.1 Marinobacterium sp. MBR-111 | reverse complement strand
CTCAACATGATCTCGGCGATCACCAACCAGGGCACTGTACGATTCATGCTCTATGAGTCGACCATGACCGCCAAGGTCCTGAAGAAATTTCTGCGTGCGCTGATCGAATCGACGCCCGGCAAGGTCTTTCTGATCCTGGATAACTTGCGGGTACACCACGCCAAAGTCGTAAAGCGCTGGCTGGAGCGCAAGACAGTCAAACGCTATCTGGAAGTATTCTTCCTTCCTGCCTACTCCCCGGAGTTGAATCCGGACGAATACCTCAACTGTGACTTGAAGGGCATGCTGCATAGCGGGCCTGCTGTTCGCTCTGTGGACGATCTGAAGAAGCGAACGCGATCATGCATGCTGACGCTTCAGCGCCGTCCTGAGCGAGTAAAAAAATATTTTGATGCTGAGCATATCGCCTATGCTGCATAGTCGATATAAATTTCCGCCGGGTTAATAACTGCTATCATCGAATAATGGAGTAAATTTGAACAAGTATCTTGCTGTTTTTTTATTGTTATTAACCGAGCACTCTATGGCTGGAGGGGTTTTTAGTGGCTTTCCTTCGAAGATAAATCCTGATGAAAAATATATCATCTACTCACACGGCCTTATCGTCGAGGGCAGCGACACCAGACCTCTGCACCCAAAATTTGGAGCTTATGAGTTTGATTTAATAAAAGACGCTTTAGTTATCGGTGATGAATTTAATGTCATCGCTGAGCATCGACCTAAAAACACCGAAATCATTCCGTACGCTAGAAAATTAGCCTCTTGGGTGAAAGCCTTAGTCTCAGCAGGAGTCGAGCCTTCGAATATCACTCTTGTGGGCTTTTCAAGAGGAGGAGAGCTAACAGCTTATGCATCAAGCGAACTGGATGAGTTGAATATAAACACGGTACTGTTAGCAACATGTTGGTCTGGGTCAGTCCAAAGTAACCCGACGGTGGCCTTTGGAGGAAATTTCCTATCCGTATATGAAACTACTGATGAGGCTTTGTCTTGCAAGGAAATTGCCAAGAAAAGTAGGCGCTTAGTCTCATTCAAGGAGATAAGCATTTCAACTGGGAAGGAACATGGCGCATTTTTCAAACCTTTAGAAGAATGGGTTGTCCCTGTTAGGCAATGGATTGAGTCCAAGGCAGTTAACAAACCATTGCAGCGGACAAGCCGCTGAATGCGGCGTTGATAGCCTTAAAAGAAGAGAGCGGTAGTGACAATGAAAACACATAACCAGGCGTTCAAAATCGTTCGCCTCGCTCACAGGGAAGGAGCCCATGAATCAGAATCTTGCAGATGAACTGGTCACGATGATGACGGAAGACCAGCGATTATTGCAGCAACTTTTCGATTCCGGAGAGCTGCCATCTGAGTCTTATCACCCCCGGATGAAAGCTCTACATGAGCACAACGCTTCTCGCCTCAAGGAGATTATCGGTGCTCATGGTTGGCCCAGCATTTCGTTGGTTGGTGAGGATGCTGCCAAGGCTGCTTGGCTTGTCGCTCAGCATTCCGTTTCAGATATCGAGTTCATGGCGGAATGTGTTTCCCTGCTGGAAAATGCCATTGTGAGAGAAGATGTGGCAGGCTGGCAATTGGCGTTCCTTCAGGACCGAGTACGGACGCTATCCGGCGAGCCCCAATATTACGGCACCCAGTTTGATATTGATGAAGATGGGTGGCCAACACCGTTTCCCATTGAGGATTCTGCTACGGTTAATGAGCGCCGTGCTCGCCTTGGGCTTAATTCCCTGGAGGAGCGCTTGGAGCAAATGACCGAGCAGGAGCGGAAGCGTCGTGCCAATACCCAGCACACCCGTTAACCAAACGCACTCTCGAACGTCCTGGTCTCCGCTTCGCTGCGCCAAGAAGACCGGTGCGCTCTGCGTTAGGAAATAAATATGTCAGATAACTTTATTTTAGACAATATAGATAAGCCCCAATCCTTAGAAGAAGCCTATAGAAACTCACCTGAGCTATTTGAGGCTGACCTAAAAAAGGCTTTATTGGTTGAAGAAAACTCTGAAACCTTGAATGTTTGGCATGCTCGATTAAGCTACTTGCCCAAAATTGCAGCACCCAAAATATCCACCTTCCACCTAGTTATAATATGCTCTATTGCAGGTTTTTTTGTAAAAATACCATCGATATTCGACGTTCATGATGATTGGTACTACTCTAGGTTTGCTCCAATAATAACCATTTCGGCAATAATTTCTTATTTTATAATCTCAACTTGCAAGAAAAAATTTGCATGGTTTATAGTTTTGGCATTAGCTGCTTGCATTTCATACCTATTGGTTCTCCCCGATAACTCTCGATCAGCCTCTATAACAATGGCACTGATTCATCTGCCATTATTTACATTGAGCCTTTTAGCAGTTAGCTTCATGTCTGATCAATGGCTTAATGTTGATTCAAGGATAAATTTTATCCGGTATCTTGGCGAAATGGGTATATATTCTGTACTTATACTGCTGGGTGGCATTATTCTAACAGCGCTTACTCTAGGCCTTTTTAGCCTTATAGATCTGCCTATTGATAGGTGGTATATGGAGTACGTTGTTGTAATTGGACTTGTTTCTTCACCAGTAGTCGCAACGTATTTATTCGATTCGGTTCAAAATCGTCAAAGTAAATTTGCTCCAATATTATCTAACGTATTTTCACCACTTTTCCTTATTACCATTTTGGCCTACTTGATCGCGACAGTTTATCAGGGTAAGAGTCCTTATACTGACAGGGATTTTCTTATTACTTTCAATTGGCTTTTGATTGTAATATTGGCATTAACTATTTTTTCAATATCTGGAAAAAGAAGAGCATCTGCAGTAGAGGCTTCAGACTATATAAATATTTGTTTGATTGGGTCAACATTGATAGTAAACTTAGTCGCACTATCTGCAATTTTGTTTCGTTGGGCAGAGTACGGTGTCACTTTAAACCGGATAGTAGTGTCTGGCGCAAACATCCTTATTTTTATACATTTGGTTTTATTGTTATCTGGGTATATTGGTCACATAAAAGACGGAAAAGGGCTCTCAAATCTTGAGTCTATTATCGCGAGATATATGCCCATATATGCAGTATGGTCGCTCATCGTCTCTTTTGTTTTACCGTTGGTATTTCAGTTTGAATAATATGCCTGACAAATACATCAGAAATCGCCGGCAGACTCTATCGGAGTAAAGGCTGGGTGACCGCTTTAGGTCGTCTGCTGCACTGAGCGAAAACCTGCCTTTATTGGTACAATAGCGCCGATTTTTGACCTGATCAGCGAGACACGATATGGCGACTGCAGCCGCACTGCACATACTGGTAAAGACCGAGAAAGAGGCGCTGGATATTCTTGACCAGTTGAAACGGGGCAAGAAGTTCGATGCGCTGGCCAAGCGCTATTCCATCTGCCCATCCGGCAAGCGTGGCGGGGATCTGGGCGAGTTTCATCGCGGTGACATGGTCAAGGCGTTTGACGATGTAGTATTCAAGCGCCCCTTGCTCAAGGTACATGGCCCGATCAAGACCCGCTTTGGCTACCACTTGATCAAGACGCTGTACCGCAACTGATCACTCTCTGACCATGATCCGCAGCGCCACGCCTGCCGCTGCGGTTCGGTTCTCCACGCCCAATGACGGGTAGATCTGTTCCAGGTGCTTGTTGACCGTACGTGGACTCATGCCGAGGATTTCACCGATCTCCTTGTTGGTTTTGCCGTTGGCGATCCAGTACAGCACCTCCGCTTCACGTGTCGTCAATCCCAGCTGATGCTGCAACAGGGCGGGGCCCGTCCCCCGCTGCTCATCGACCAGCTTGAACAGGTAGTCACCGTTGCTCTGATGACTGAGCAGGCGCACGGACAGGGCATAGTCCAGCCCACGCAGGGCCAGCTGATCATTGACGGCGGGGCTGCGTCGCAACCAGTCCGCCAGCTGGGGGCGCAACGACATTTCAAGCCAGAGTTCACTGGCGTTGGCCCGTGACAGCAAGGCGTGTGTCTGCGGCGTCGCCCACTGCACATGCCCCTCAGGTGCGACAGTCAGCAAATGTTGGCCCGTGGTATCAAGGGCAGACTGGGCGGACTGGGTCAGCCGTGCATTGCCCAGATGGACGCGCATGCGGGCCAGCAACTCATCCGGATTGATCGGCTTGGTGAGGTAGTCCACCCCGCCAACATCCAGTCCTCGCACTACATGTTCGGTTTCAGTCAGCCCTGTCATGAAAATGACCGGGATCGCACACAGGGCGGGGTCCTGCTTCAGCGTCTGACAGGTCTCGAAGCCATCCATGTGCGGCATGATCGCATCCAACAGGATGATGTCGGGACGAATGCGACGTGCGATGGTCATTGCCTGACGCCCCTCCAACGCTACCAGTACGTCCATGCCGGCCTCTTCCAGCGCATCGTTGATCAGACTGAGCGCATCCGGCGAGTCATCCACCACCAGCACGACATCACGTTGAGTCGTTTGAGTTGTCATGAGGTCTGCTCCAAATACTCGGCCAGTTGTGCGAATTGCATCGAGTCTGCCAGTGTCTGCAGTTCAGTCAGAACCGTACGACTGACCAACTGTTCCCGTTCAATCTGCTCCAGTGCTTCACGTACCCCACGGCGAAAGCCGATCTCGGCGCTGCCTCTGAGCTCCCGAATAAGAGGATGATCAGGCAGTGACGAGGCCGTCAGGTCATTGGGCGGCACCGGGGTAACGGGCACGCTGACAGGCGGCGCCACAATGGCGGCTGTGCGAATCCACTCCAGCTGCAGGTAGTGCCCTACTCTTTCCAGCAGCAGCTGGTTGCTGATCGGTTTGACCAGATAATCATCATATACCGCCTCGCCCGCAGGCTGACGGCGCTGTTCCTGCACGTCGGCCGACAGCATGAGGATCGGTACCTTGTGACCGGTTTTCCGCAACCGGTCGGCCAGGGTCAGGCCATCCATGCCCGGCATGGAGATGTCCAGCAGAAACAGGTCAGGCGCTGTGCGCTGCACCAGCTCCAGACAGTGGTGTGCATCACGGGCTTCCAGCACCTTGAATCCCAGAGGCATCAGCAGGTCGGCCAGAAGCCCCCGCAGCACCGGATCATCATCGACCACGCAAATCTGCCTGCGCGCACCCACATAGCCGCTGATCGGCTGCTGCACTTCTGGACGAGTTTCGGCAGCCTCGGCCCAGGGCAACATCAGTGACACCCGAAAGCAACTGCCCCTACCGGGGTGACTCTCGACCTGCAGGTCGCCTCCCATGATTTCGGTCAGCAGCTTGACGATGGTCAGCCCCAGCCCGGTGCCGGGCAGGTTGGGCGTATCTGCATCCCGCACCCGTTCGAAGGGGTCAAAAATGCGTTCCAGATGGGCTGCATCAATACCGATACCGGTGTCTTCAATGGAAAATTCCGCGACCTGATTGCGATAGCGAATGCGAAAGTGAACCTCACCCTCCAGGGTATATTTCACGGCATTGGACAGCAGGTTGATCAAGATCTGGCGCAGCCGTTTTTCATCCGTCATCACCACAGGCGGTAACGGATTCAGTATCTCGCAGCTGAACCCCACCCGCTTCTGTGCTGCCTGAAAACTGAACATCTGCTCCAGCTGGGCCACCAGCTCTGGCAAGGCCACCGCGCTGCGGTTCAGCTCCAGTCGCCCTGCCTCAATGCGAGAGATGTCCAGCAGCCCCTCGATCAGGTCGGCCAGATACTGGCCACTGCGATGTATGATGCGCAGCCCTTCCCGGTCCTGCTTCTGCACGGTACTACGCCCCTGCAGCAGCTGGGCATAGCCGATGATCGACTGCAGGGGCGTGCGCAGTTCATGACTGATGCCGGTCATATACCGGCTTTTGGCATCACTGGCTCGCTCTGCCAGTTCCTTGGCCGCCTGAAGCTCACGGTCGGTCTGTTCGTGGGCCTCGATCTCTTCAAGCAACTTTCGTGTCTGTCGATTGGATTCCTGCTGGGCCACAACTCGGCTCTCATGTGCCAGCAGGAACAGCCAGGCAACAACGCCGGACACGATCAGCAGCACAAAAAACAGGGCCCAGAGTGTTTCACCCACGAGGGCACTTCCAACCGCATCACCCGGGTCCATCTGGCGGTGGATGACGGCCAGCAACGCGGCATTGAGCAGGTTGATGGTCAGCAACAGACCGACAAAACGTCCCAGACGCGAGTTGATCTGGTTGACCACGGCCTGCGGAAAAAACAGTCGAAAGAAGTCGACCATCTGTTGTCCGAAGCGGGCCTGTGGCTTGCAGCTGTCCAGACAACGGGCATCGAGCGAGCAGCACAGTGAGCAGATGGGAAGATCGTATGCCGGGCAGAAACTCAGGTCTTCCGTCTCGAAATGGTTTTCACACACGCCGCAACGGTGCTGCTCGGCCGGGCTGGTGACCTGCAGTAGCTTCAGCTCGTTCGACTCGCGAGCCAGATAGAAGCGCCCGTCCGTGAGCCATGCCAGCAAGGGTGCCATGAAAAAGCAGCAGCCCAGACTGATGAAATGACTCAGGGTGGAAGCCGTTTCGCCAAACACTCCCAGATAGGCCAGCATGCCGACCAGCACCGCAGTGCCCATTGAACCAACGCCCACCGGGTTGATGTCATAGAGGTGGGCGCGCTTGAACTCGACGCGAGCAGGGCTCAGCCCCAGCGGTTTGTTGATCATCAGATCCGCCGACAGGGAGCCCAGCCAGCTGACTGCAACAATGGCAAACACGCCCAGAATCGCTTCAAGGGCTTCGTATATCCCCAGTTCCATCAGGATCAAGGCGATGGTGACATTGAACACCAGCCACACGACCCTGCCGGGATGGCTGTGCGTCAGGCGAGAGAAGAAGTTGGACCAGGCAATGGAGCCGGCATAGGCATTGGTCACGTTGATCTTCATCTGCGAGATGATCACCATCAGCCCGGCCATCAGCAGCGCCAGCCCCTCGGAATGGGTCAGATAGCTGAAGACTCTCTGATACATCAATGTCGGATCACTGGCCTGCGCAAAACTGCTGCCTTCGCTGATGGCAATGTAGGCCAGATACGAACCCAGCAGCATCTTGATCATGCCGATCAACACCCAGCCGGGCCCCGCCAAAATCAGCCAGAACCACCAGCGACGGCGGTTCTCGATTGTTTTCTCGGGCATGAAACGCAGGTAGTCCACCTGCTCGCCAATCTGCGCCACCATGGCAAAGAACACCGATGCCGCCGCGCCGAACAGCAACAGATTGAATGAGTTGTCGGCTTCGGCGCCTGCAGGCATGAACTCGGTCCAGCCCTGATACTGATCAGCCTCATGCACGATCACGACCCCAAGTGCGCTCACCTGCAACAACAGCCACAGTGGTTGGGTGCCCAGTTGAAAACGACTGATGGCGGTAATGCCATGGGTCACAATCGGGATGACCGCCAGCGCACTGAGCAGATACCCCAGTGCCAGGGGCAGGCCGAACAGTGCCCGCAGTGCGGCGGCGAGAATCGCGGCCTCAATGGCAAAGAAAATGAAGGTGAAGGTCGCGTAGATCAGCGACGTAATGGTGGACCCAAGATAGCCAAAACCGGCCCCACGGGTCAGCAGGTCAATATCCAGTCCGTTGCGCGCGGCATGGTAGGCGATGGGCAGGCCGGTAATGAAAAACAGTGCGCAGACCACCAGCATTGCCACCAGTGTATTGGTGAAGCCATAGGTCAGGGTGACGGCGGCGGCGATGCCTTCCAGCGCCAGAAATGCCGTGGCCCCCAGCGCCGTCATGGCAACACGCTCGATGCTCATGCGACGGCCCTGACGGGCTGTGAAACGCAGTGCAAAGTCTTCCAGCGTCTGATCCGCCACCCATTTGTTGTAGCGGCGCCGAACCTTATAGATACGTTGTGAAGCACTCATGTTGCGGTATCCCGTTCCTCCCCGTTATCGAGCACCATAAAAGTGCAGACGAGCAAAAACAGGGCTTCTTCAGCACCATAGAGGTGCAAGCCCGTGTCAATCTGCCCGTTATGGGGTCATGTATTACGGATACAGCAGACTTCGTGCCAGATCAGGTCAATAAGGGTTACGAACCGGGCAGGAGGAAAACAGGATCGGACGGTGAGCGGTTACATGCACACCAACCTTTTCACGCTCGCCATAGCGATGCAGCCCCTGTTCCAGCACTTCGATCTCGCGCCCCGTATGCAGACGAATGCAGTAGAGCGTCAGGCTGCCCTGGAATTCAGCCGAACACACCTCACCGGGCACACCTCCGTCATGGCTCAGGTAAAGATCACCCGGGCGCAGAAACAGTTGTACATCACAGCCCGCATCAACCCCCAACGGCTCGGCAAACTCCAGCAGTCCCAGGTCAGTTTCAACGGCACTGGAGTCTGTCACCTTGCCCTGAAACAACTCACCCTTGCCAACAAAAGCAGCCACTTCGGGGCTGACAGGCTGATAATACAGGGATTCGGGAGTGCCCCACTGCTGTACGCGGCCGGCTGACAGAATGCCGATCTTGTCACTGATGGTGAAGGCTTCCTGTTGATCATGCGTCACCATGATTGCGGCAATGCCACGACGCTTGAGGATTTGGCGCACCTCTTGCGACAACTGACGACGCAGGTCCGTGTCCAGATTCGAGAATGGCTCGTCCATCAACAGCAGGCGGGGGTCGGGGGCAAGGGCGCGGGCCAGCGCCACACGCTGCTGCTGCCCACCGGAGAGTTCATGCGGATAACGTTTACTCAGGTCGGGCAGCTCGACCAGCTCAAGCACCTCTTTTACCCGACGCTGCTTTTCGGCGGCGGGCATGCGGCGCAAACCAAAGGCGATGTTGTCGGCAATATTCAGGTGTGGAAAAAGTGCATAGTCCTGAAACACCATCCCCATGCCACGCTGCTCTGGCGGTACCAGATGGGCGGCACTGCTGATCAGCTGCTCACCGAGTCGAATCTCACCCGCCTGAGGGGCAATAAAGCCGGCAATGGCACGCAGCACGGTGGTCTTGCCGCAGCCACTTGGGCCCAGCAGGCAGGCGATTTCACCCGGCTCAATGGAAAAGCTGACACTGGCCAACACCGTCTGCGACTGGTACGCGCACTTTAGACCTTCAATACGGAGCAGAGCTGACATCCAATCCTCGCAGCAGGCAGAGTTTCAGGGGCGTATATGATAGATGAAAACCATTCTCAGATCATCCGAGGGCAGCAAGAAAACGCGCCCAGTCAAATGCAGGGCCAGGATCAGTCTTGCGACCGGGTGCAATATCACTGTGACCGGTAATGGTTTCAGGGCCAAGTTGCGGATAGGTTGTCATAAGCGCCTGAGTCACCGCGACCAGACATCCATACTGGGCATCGGTATAGGGGCAATCATCGGTCCCTTCCAGCTCGATGCCGATGGAAAAATCATTGCAGGCATCACGCCCCTGAAAGCAGGACCGGCCCGCATGCCAGGCGCGGCGATCGAAGGGTACGAACTGGGTCATGCGGCCATCCCGCTCGATCAGCAGATGGGCGGAAACCTCCAGCCCCTCGATTTCGGCAAAGAAGGGGTGTCCGTTCGGGTCCAGTCGATTGGTAAACAGCTCGGCAATATGATCACCACCAAACTGACCCGGCGGCAGGCTGATATTGTGGATCACCAGCAGCGAGATTTCGTCTTCGGGCCGGGCGTTGCAGTTGGGTGAAGGCAGAAAACGGGCACCTTTGATGCGGTGCTGTTCAATTTTGACTGTCATCTGACTGAATACCACTCCCGTTTGGCGTACTATCACCGTGCGATTTCCGCTAAAATGCGCGCTCCATAGTACATCATACGACAGGCCCGCAACCATGCTGCTGACGCTGACAGAGCTCAAGCCCACCATCGAAGAAAACGTCCGTACAGCCCTGAATGAGGATGTCGGCAACGGTGATATCACCGCCGAGCTGATTCCAGCCAGTGACCGGGCGCAGGCACGGGTGATTTCACGTCAGGAAGCGGTTGTTTGTGGCCGTGCCTGGGTGGATGAGGTGTTTCGTCAGGTTGACCCTGAGGTACAGGTTAAGTGGCTGGTTGAGGATGGAGACAAGGTCGAACGTGATCAGGTGCTGTTCCGGCTTCAGGGCTCTGCCCGTTCACTGTTGACCGGTGAGCGCGCCGCTCTGAACTTCCTGCAGACCCTGTCCGGCACGGCCACCATCAGCCATGAGTATGCCCAGCGGGTTGCCGGCACCCCGGTGCGCCTGCTGGACACCCGCAAGACCATCCCAGGCCTGAGGCTGGCACAGAAATACGCCGTCAGCTGCGGCGGCTGTTTCAACCACCGCATTGGCCTGTACGATGCCTTCCTGATCAAGGAAAACCACATCATGGCCTGTGGCGGCATTGAGAAAGCGATCGAAACCGCCCGCCACAACCATCCGGGCAAGCCGGTGGAAATCGAGGTCGAGACAGAAGAGCAACTGGAACGGGCGCTGGTCGCCGGCGCCGATATTGTCATGCTGGACAACTTCAGCCCCGAGCGGATGATTGCCGCGGTCAAGCAGACCGCCGGTCGTGCCAAGCTGGAAGCATCAGGGAATATTACGGATGAAACACTGCTCGACTACGCCAACACCGGAGTCGATTACATCTCGATTGGCGCCCTGACCAAGCACTGCCAGGCGGTGGATCTGTCGATGCGGATTGTGGAAGGGTAACACTGCCACAAGCATAAGTCCTTGTGGGTGCTTGCCTTGCCACCGATGATTGCTGCAGGTAGGAACTTCAAGAGCAAACATACAGGGAGCCCCGCTCCCTGTATGTTGAAAGCTCAGTTCCAGCGTTTGAAAATCAATGAAGTATTGATACCACCAAACGCAAAGTTGTTGCTCATGACATACTCGGTGTCGATATGTCGCCCTTCGTGCATGAGGTAATCCAGCTCGGCACACTCAGGGTCTACGTTTTCCAGATTGATGGTTGGCGAAAACCAGCCTTCATTCATCATTTCAATCGCTGTCCAGGCTTCCAGTGCACCACAGGCGCCCAAGGTATGGCCCGTATAGCTTTTAAGTGAGCTGACAGGCGTGGAAGCACCGAATACGGCGTGAGTGGCCTGACTTTCAGCAATATCACCACGATCAGTGGCCGTTCCGTGGGCACTAACATAGCCGATTTCACTGGGGGGCAACTGTGCGCTATCCAGCGCCTGGCGGATAGCAATTTCCATGGTTGCGGCATTGGGCTGAGTCACATGACGCCCGTCAGAGTTGGTGCCGAAGCCGATAATTTCAGCATAAATTTTGGCTCCGCGGGCGCGGGCATGTTCCAGCTCCTCCAGTACCAGGACACAGCCCCCCTCACCTATCACAAGTCCATCTCGATCACGGTCAAAGGGACGAGGCGACAGATGCGGGGTGTCATTCACGACACTGGTGGCATAAAGAGTGTCAAACACGGCCGCCTCGGTGGCGCATAGCCCTTCACTGCCGCCCGCCACCATCACATCTTGAGTGCCAAACTTGATCGCTTCATAGGCGTAGCCAATGCCCTGGCTACCCGAAGTGCAGGCGCTTGACGTGGTAATCACGCGGCCACGAATGCCGAAATGAACACCAATGTTCACAGGCCCGGTGTGTGCCATCATCTTGATGTAGGAGTTGGCATTGAGCCCATCCGAGGAGCAGTTCATCAGCATATTGCCGAAATCCACGAAGGCTTTGGTATCTCCGACCGATGAACCAAATGAAATGCCGACACGGCCGCTGCCAAGCTGTTCCCAGCCCAGCAGGTTTGCATCTTCAAGCGCACGCTCTGTCGCATATACACCGAACTGAGCTACCCGCCCCATGCTGCGCAATGCCTTGCGGTTGTAGTGCGAGGGCATTTTAAAATCCGGCACCGGGGCTGCCAGCCGAGTGTTCAACCCATCATAGCAATCCCAGCCATCCATCCTGACTACACCGCTGTGGCCAGCAACCAGATTTTTCTTAATGGTTGGCCAGTCGTTTCCAATCGGTGAAAAGCCGGCCATTCCGGTTACAACAACCCGTTTCATCAGTACATCCCACCGTTTACTGAAATCACCTGACGCGTGATATATCCAGCTTCCTCGGACATCAGAAAGCTGATCGTACCGGCCACTTCATTGACACTGCCGACTCGTTGCATGGGAATCATCTTCAGTGCTTCTTCCAGGGGCAGATCTTCGGTCATTTCGGTTTCAATCAGCCCAGGTGCGACACAGTTCACCGTTATCTTGCGCTTTGCCAGCTCGACAGCCAGCGCTTTGGTCGCTCCGATGATGCCGGCTTTCGCGGCACTGTAATTGACCTGTCCACGATTGCCCATTTCACCGGACACGGAAGACAGGGTAACAATGCGCCCTGGCTTTCGACGTCGAATCATGGGCATGATCAGCGGATGCAGTACATTGTAAAACCCGTCAAGGTTGGTCCTGAGCACCAGATCCCAATCCTCTTCCGGCATGGCCGGAAAGGCGTTATCACGCGCAATCCCGGCATTGCATACCACACCGTAATAGGCACCATGTGTGTCAATATCCTGTTCCAATACCTGACGGCACTCTTCTCGGTCCGCAATGTCGAATTGCAGAATGCGGACACTGCGACCATGTGACTCAATCTCTTCAGCGACCGCCTGCACAGAGTCCAGGCCCGAGCGGCAGTGCAGGACGATATCGTAACCATCCTGTGCCAGGCGCAGTGCGATCCCCTTACCAATCCCACGGCTGGAACCGGTCACTAAAATAGTAGCTGTCATGACATGGCATCCCGTAAAAACGTTTCGGCATCATCCGGCTGATAAATATTGAGGCTGGCCATCGCTGTGTAGCCATTCCCCGTCAGCTCGCAATCAAAGGCACAAAGGCCGTTTTCTGCCTGCATATTCTTGATAACCTTTAGCTGAATACGCTCCCCCGGTGCGAAATAAGGCACGGGGATACTGTACCGGCGTGTTCCCAGCAGGAACCCCACCCTGGGCTCATGCCCCTTGAGCCTTTCCTGCAGACCCGCGTAGGCTCCTATCGCCTGCGCCATATATTCCAGCCCGACCCAGGCGGGAACTCCCTGTTCTTGAAGGAACATGGACGTTGGGGTGATATCAACCGCCGCAGATAACCAGTCTTCACCATAGCCTGTAATTTCCGACAGCAGGCTCATCTGCCCTGAATGGGGCACCAGTTGATCAACACTGAATTCAGCTCTCATGTGGTTCGTCTCAAAATCACGGAGATGTTGTTGCCGCCGAAAGCAAAGGAGTTGCTTAAGGCGTAGTCAAAATCAGTGACTTCACTTTGCAGGGCGGCAAGATTCAGGGGGGGTAAATTCGGGTCCGGTTGCCCATCCCAGACATGACCGGGAATAAACCTATCCAACAGTGCAAGGCCACAAATCACGGCTTCAATTGCGCCCGCAGCCCCCAGTGTGTGGCCAGTAAACGGTTTGGTCGAACTGCAGGGCACCGTGCTGCCAAATACTTCGGCCACAGCGTGCGCCTCCATCTGATCATTCAGCTCTGTCGCCGTGCCGTGCAGGTTGATATAGCCAACGGCTTCAGGGGAAATGTCCGCATCATCAAGAGCTGCCTGCATGCAGCGCATCGCCCCGGCCCCGGTTGGGTCAGGTGCAGAGATGTGGTGTGCATCCGAACTTTCACCAATTCCGGCCAGCTCCAGTGACCCCTCTTCGCGACTGAGCAGACACAAGCCGGCCCCCTCGCCTATGTTAATGCCGTCACGGTTAGCGCTGAATGGATTACAACGCTTATGACTGACTGCCTCCAATGAAGAAAAGCCCTGTACGGTCAAATGACACAGCGTATCAACACCGCCCGCAATGACCGCATCGCAGACACCTGCTCTCAGCAACCTGCGTGCCGAAGCAAGCGCTTTGGCACCGGATGAGCACGCAGTAGAAATACCATATACAGGCCCGGTCAATTTGAGTTCGGAGGCTATGAAAGCGGCTGTAGCGCCCATTTCCTGCAATCGGTAGTGATACTCTTGCGGCAAGCCCCCGGTTGCAGCTCGATGCTTCAGGCAGGCTTCACTGTCACTGATGCCCGAAGTTGAGGTACCGATGACAACGCCAACGCGGTGAGAGCCAAAGCGGTGTCGGGCTTCGGCAGCCGCTTCACGAATCTGGTTCAAGGCCAGCAGGGCCATGCGATTGTTGCGGCTGTGCCAATACGGCTCTGACAACGATATTTCCGGCAAGGCCCCGGTATAAAGGCCCAGTGGCATCGCTGTCCCGGGGCTGAATTGGTCCGTCACAGTCAATCGCGGCTCGCCCGCTGTCAAACTGACCGATGCAGCACTGCAATCGGCTCCCAGGGCACTGACCATTGACAAGGCATTTAGATAGCACCGGGTCACTGTTCCAGGTCCTTTTGCTCAAGTGTCTTGATGATTACCTGATACTCACCCGGATAGTTGCGTACTCGCGTGGTATCCACCTCCTGGACGATATCCAGAAAACGTGCGCCATGATGCCACAACTGACGCCGATTCGCCTCTAGACGAAGGGTCCAGCCCTGCACTGCCGAGTAATGCTTGCGTACCGACGCTTCCGGCCAGAGAGCGAACTGCATGGTGGCCAGGATCGCCCTGCCCGGCAGCTCCAGCGGAACAGCAGCACTTTGCTGCAGTCGTGCGCCGTCATACTCCAGTGCTGTCAGTTGTTGGCCGGTCGGCATTAATGCCACCAGCCGAGCCTGTTTGGCATCAAAACGGCTCACAACAAGAAACTGAAAACGTTCGCCCTGCGCTTCCATGGCAACGGTCTGTTTCAACAGTACCGGTGCCGGACCTTCAGACGGAGGCAATAGTGCCAGAGCCGGAGGCAGATCAGGAGCAGGACTGAAAAGCGAACAGCCAGATAACAGGCAAAGCATCGCCGGCAACAGATAACGCATCAAGCACGACATAATTCGGCCAGCGTAGTCAGTCGATTAGGCTCGCGAACATAGGGGTTGCGCGTATCCCATGCATAGCCCGCCAGAATGGAACTGATCATTGCCTTGATCGCATCGCCTTTATTGTCGGCAAAAATGACATCCTGCAACCGACCGTCATACCAGCCTTCCACGAATACCCTGAACGTATCGATCCCGGTTTTCAGGGGAGCTGCATACTCGCTCTGCCAGTCGGGCTCCAGTCCCTGTAACTGTCGGTGCACAGTGGCTGCCGCCAGAGTGGCTGATTTGAGCGCGATGGTCACACCGGATGAAAAAACCGGATCCAGGAACTCGCCGGCATTGCCCAGCAGGGCAAAACGCTCACCATAAAGGCTGTTTACATCACAGGAGTACCCGCCAAGCGTCCTGACCGGAGTATCGAATACCGCATTGGCCAAAACTTCGCTCAACATCCCGCCTTCACCAATATAACGTTGCAGAGTTGCCTGCTGCTCCATACTGACATCGTCATACAGCGATCGCGGCAGCACGACACCCACCGATGCACGTCCATCACTGAAGGGGATCAGCCAGTACCATATTTCCGGGTTTTCAGGGTGTACCGTGATCAGGATTTTATTGCGATCAAAACGTTTGTCACGAATGTTGTCTTCAATATGGGTGAACAGCGCAATGCGTGTGCCAAGTTGGGACGCTTTTTCAAGATTCAGCAGCCGCGGCAGGACACGCCCAAACCCACTGCCATCGAGCAGAAAATCAGCGCTCACGCGGTAAGCATCGCCCTGCTCAGGCTGCACCTCTACAGCAATGTCACTTTCACACTGATCAACCGCTGTCACCACTTGCCCGTAACGAATTTCGACCCCACGCTGCTCGGCCACATCGGCCAGGGTCTTGTCAAAGCGACCGCGCTGCACCTGGAAGGTGGTACCCCAGCCTTCAGAGAACTTCTGCCGGAAGTCAAAATAGTCATACTCATGACCTCGACAGAACGCGGCGCCATTCTTGTACTGGAAGCCGGCCTCGACCACGGCCTGCAGCATGCCGGCCTGCTCAAGAAACTCCATGCTCTGCGGTAAAAGGCTTTCGCCTATGGAGAAACGGGGAAAATGCTGTTGTTCCAGGACCAGCACCCGGTAGCCATAATTCGCTAATGATGTAGCTGCGACAGAGCCGGAGGGACCGGCGCCAATCACAATTACATCATAACGTCCCTGTAACTCTGCCATTCACTATCTCTCCTGTAGAGGGGTTGCGCATAAGGGGTGCCAGCAGCCAGGTCAGCAGCAGGCCGGGCAGGATAATGACACCAAAATGATAAAGCACCGGCGTCTGGCTCAAGGTCAGCAGCCCGAACGCCAGCAGGCTGCTCAGCGCCGACAGGCTGACCGCCAGCCAGGTATGATCGCTGTCACCGGTTTCGTTAAGGAAAATACCCATGTCCAGACCAATGCCCAGCACAAGCATCAATGCGATCAGGTTAAACAGGTTGTAACCGCCGTTGAACAGCAGGAAACCGGCAAGGGTAATCAGGGAAGCCAGCAACGGCGGCAACAGAATACGCCAGCAATGCTGCCGATAACGAAGCACCAGCATCAAGATCACGCAGCCGTAGGCCAGCAATAGCCAGTATGTTATTTCGGTGCGATACCCCGCCAACAGATCAGTCATATCACTCATCCTGTCGACAAAATAGACAGCGGGCTCCTGCTCCGCCAGTGCTGTCAGTGCCTGCTTCAATGAGCCGCTGACATCGCCCTGTAGCTGGATGACGGTCGCAACATCGGTATCATCACTGATGATATGTTGTGACCATGCTCCACTCAGTCGCTGTTGCCGCCACTCTTCAGGTGTCAGCACTGCAGCGGTGGCACGCTGCATATTATCGAGGGCTGTGGCGCGTTGCTGTGGAGACAGTTTCAGCAGGTCGGCCAGCCGCGGCCATTGGGAAGCATACAGCGCCCGCACCTGCAGGCCGTTTTGCATCTGGCGCTGCTGTGAGGGCAGCACCTGAGACAGTGCCTTGAACCCCTGCAAAGCTGATTCATTCTGAAGGTTTATCAGCGCTGATTGAAGGCGTTCTTCGGTCTGCAGCACCTGCTCAAGGTCGCTCCCCGTCACCAACAGGAAAGCAGCGCTGCTGCCACTCCCCAACAGGGACTGTACGTTTCGATCTTCCTGCAACAGTGCCGGCGGAGAGGTTTGCAGCAAGGTCACATCATCACGGGCGTTCCCCTGCCAGATAACAACTGTACTGCCCAAGCCCAGTACCATCAGTAACCCAGCCAACCAGGGCGACTGGCTGATCTGCGGACAAGCCTTGCGCCAACGGTCCAGCCAAACCGCTGCAGATAGCGGGCCTGTTGTTTTTTGGCGGTTCAGCACCGGCAGCCAGAGCAGTACGGTCAGCCATGCAGCGATGAGGCCTACTGCACAGAACAGGGCCATCTGACGAAGTCCCGGGAAAGGAGCCAGTGCCAGCCCAGCATAGGCCAGTACGCTGGAAATCAGCCCCAAAAGAAGCCCGGCGAACAGCTTTCGGGCGGTCTTGTGAGACGGCAACAAGCGGGCCTCACAGAGAAAATGCAACGCGTAATCAACGGCCACACCCACCAGACCTGCGCCAAAGGCCACCGTGATCATATGGATACGGCCAAACAAGAGTTGAGTAGCTGCCATGGCCACCAAAGCACCCGTTGTGACAGGCAGCAGCACCAGTGCCAGCGGCAGAGCACTTCTGAACACGAAGGTGATCAACAGGATGATACCCAGCACCGAACCCAGCCCGATGGTGGACATCTCGGAACGGGCCTGGTCGGCACCGGCCGCAGCATGCAGCAGGAGCCCCGAGCGCTGAAGACTTATTCCCTGCTGTTCCAATTCCAGCATCAGCGGATCAAGTACGGCAGTGACCGCATGTTGTACCGAAAGGCTGAACGGATCTTCAAGCAATTGCAGGCTAAGCAAGTAGGCCGGTTTCTCTGAAGCAGACAGACGCAACAAGCCGGAGTCGAAACGAATCGGCAGACCCGACTGTAATGAAACCATCAGGTCTGTATAGAGACCAAAGGGATCCTGCAACGGCTCATTCGCAAACCCGGAAATGGGATTCAACAACCGCTGAAGAGCCAACTGAAACTGCACGCTACCGTTGTCGGTTGACAGTCTCTTCCGGGTTTCATCGCTCAGCAGGGTAAAACGGTAGGGATAAAGTTCAGCCAGTTCAGCGTCTGACTCAGGGGCCTGCCAGGTCAGACGAGTTTGGGTATCCAGAGCCTTCAGGCGCTCTACCGCCAACCGAACACCCGCCCGCGCCAAGGCTTCATCCTCCGCCGAAATCACCAGCAGCAACTTGTCGGCATAAGCCGCTGCCTGTTTTTCGGTCGCTTTTTGAATGAACGGTTGCTGCTCACTGGCTGGAAGCAGTGCCATCAAACTGGTATCGATAACAGTCCCCTGGCGCAAGGCACCAAAGCCGAGTGCCAGCACAACCAACAGCCACCCCCAGGCAGCCACTTTGCTGCCAGCGCGAGACGTTATCATTGCTGCAAATCGTGGAACTGGATACGGGTCCAGTCCCCTCCCTCTTCGTACAGCAGCACCTGTCTGAGGTTGCGGTCACCCTGTAATTCAACTCTGGATATAACCCTTTTCACACGTGCTTCTCGGGGTATCAGCGTTGCACGCCAATAGGAACCACTGACATGGGTCTCGGCACTGAAATGCTTATCCAGCTTGTCCCAGCGTGCGGTCATTACACCGAAAAAAATTTCGCTGAACAGCTCAACAACAGGGTTACTGCGCGTTTCCAGCTGCGACAGTAATGTACCGTCCTGCTCACTGGTGATCTGGTTGGGCGTCAACCGCAGCAAACTTTCGATGGGAACCTGCGTATGCCAGCTGATTTCGACATCCTGTTCGTAAGCAAAGCGTCCGGACGATTGTATTTCAGTATCAAGCGATGCCAGGTGTTTGACCTGCTCAAAACGCCCCTGAAGAGACGCTGGCGACTCCATCAGCGCTTCCACTGCCTGGTAGCCCGATTCAGCCAGTGCAGAGGGTGCCAGCAGAACCATCAACCACAATGCGAAACCATATCTCACGATTCGAGCCCCAGTTTTTGCAGCAGCACGGTCGGTGAAGCATAAAGCATTTCACCAGACTCAATCGCCACGGCCACCTGCACTGTGTAGGCCTTTGTCAGCCGTTTTCCGCTCGCGGCATCCTTGATCAGATAATCAATCTTCAGCCGGTTCTCCCACTCGGTCAGCCTCGCTTCCACCCGGATTTTTTGCTGAAAACGCAACGGCTGGGCATAGCGAATACGCATGTCAATGACAGGCCAGGCGTATCCCGATGCTTCCATCTGCGGCACGTTGTAGTCAATCTGCTCAAGTAACGCACAGCGCGCTATTTCCAGGTATTTCGCATAGTGTCCATGCCAGGCAATGCGCATGACATCGACATCGTGAAAGGGAATTTCAAGCTCAACTGCAGTACTAACCATGTGCATTCCTCTTCATGAGTGCTTGTTTGACCGAGAGCACTCAGACTCTGGTGAGGGGTTCTCGTCCTGATCCGCCAACCAGAAGGGAAAAAAATTAAACCATTGCAGGGGTGTCCGACGGCAATATTCAGCCAGCCGGTCTGCATAATCCTGAGCGGCCTGTTGCAGGCCTTCATTGCGTTTTTTGCGTGGCCACGACAACTGGTCACTGAATCGCTCGAGGTAGAGGTGGTAACGGCCCGACTCCTTCAGGCAAAACATCAGATATACCGGGCAGCGCAGCAGGCTGGCCAGGATAAAGGCCCCCTGCGGAAACTCGGCTTCATCACCGAGAAAGTTGACCTTTGATGTTCGCCCGCCTCCATGCACCGGAGTGCGGTCGCCCGCTATCACAATATACTCCCCCGCAGCGACTCTTTCCGACAGTAACATCGCCGTCGCAGGGGACATGTCGGTAACCTGCATCAGGTTGATGGCAGCAGTACCATTCGCCTGCTTCATGAGCCGATTGAATTTCTCGGCATGCCGGGTGTAAACCAGCATGGTCACGGCGATATCCGGAAGTTGATGTGCCAGGGCGCTGCACACCTCCGTATTGCCCAGATGAGAGACAATGATAATGCCGCCGCTGCGGCTCCTGTCGACCTCAGCAAATGCGTCTGGGGTTGCAAACACCACATCTTCGTGACGAATATGCCCCATCCAGACCAACAGCTTATCGAGCAGAATTTCACCGAAACACCAGAAGTGGCGAAACGGGGTCAGCCCGGTATGCCGTTCGGGCGGCAGTTGACCAAGCATTCGTCGCAGATAGGCCTTGGAAGCACGACGTGACTCAGTGCGCGTCAAATAGAAATAGGCCATCACCGGCAGCAGGAAGATCCTGAACCCGGTACGGCCAAACAACCGATAGGCCAGCAACAGGCTCTTCATGCCCAGCAAGGTACCGGCTTCGCCAACACCGGCCCAGTGTTTGCGAGGCTCAGACATGACGACGATTACTCAGGATTTTCGGCAAGCGCACCAGCATGCCGAAGAACAGCCGAGCATGCATTAACGAGATCAAAACGTTGTCTTTGACCGCATTGAAATGAGATACCCCATCAATCGGGTAGTGCACCTGTGTAGGCAGATTTTCCACCGGCCAGCCACGCCACGCCCAGCGTACGATGACTTCCGGATCAAAATCCATGCGATTGCCGCAGGATTCCTGATCCAGCAGCTCAACCACTTTTGCCAGGGGATACACTCTGAAGCCACACATGGTGTCTTTGATACGCAGCGACAGTGTATTG
Organism: Marinobacterium sp. MBR-111; assembly: GCF_040547585.1. Lineage (NCBI taxonomy): Bacteria > Pseudomonadati > Pseudomonadota > Gammaproteobacteria > Oceanospirillales > Oceanospirillaceae > Marinobacterium > Marinobacterium sp. MBR-111. Next base: position 4,274 of record NZ_JBEPQA010000034.1, on the reverse strand, counting down.
ATCCAGACCCAAACGTGAGTCAGGTAACGGGCATAATATCGCAGCGCAGGTACAGACGCGTCATAATGGGGATAGCCGGTAACCAGCGCTTCAGGTTGACGCTTGCCGGTGGCCATGAAAGTGGGCAGATCGGTTAGATCATGCTGGCCATCTGCATCGATCTGAACGGCATGGGTATAGCCCAGCGCAAACAGATGCCGCAGGCCTGCTTTTACGGCCGCACCCTTGCCGCCGTTTTGTGCCAACCTGATCAACTGCACCCGTTCATCATATTGCCGGTCCAGATTGATAAGCACATCACGGCAGGCCGGGCCACTGCCATCATCGACCAACAGTACTGGATAGCCATATTCAAGCACACTGGCCAGTGTAGGCCCTATGGCTTCTTCATGGTTATAGACCGGAATGACGATAGCCGCCCTGAACAGAGGCTCAGTTGAAACAGATCCGTCCACTGGAATGACCTCCTTTCCCCGAAACATACTTGAATGTGAGCTTTTGCTTCTCTTTCGAGTACTCAAGCAACAATGTTATCTCCGCTTCGGGGAAAATAACCTGCTGAAACTTCGCAGCCTCAAGGCCACAGAAAACACCCTTAACCCCCAGCAACTCACGGCCATAATGTGCAGCCCAGTGCACTTGGGTAATACCCGGGAGAATAGGGTTTCCCGCAAAATGACCGTCGAAATAGATTAGCTGAGACGGAATTTTCAATTCGAGCTCAGCCGTGTGAACCGTAACGGTCTGATTCACCAAGTGCGGCCACTTGACCTCATCCTGCTGGAACATCGCCTTCAAGGAATCCACTGTAATTTTCCCCTGCGGGTTGTACGGCATCTGTTTAACAAACCGCCACCTCCGTGGCAGTGCTACCGGCTCAAAATGCTGGCTGAATGCCTGACGCAACTGGCGCACCAGCGCTTTTTTACTGCTTGCCTGAAGACACCGTTCCCCCTCGGGGGTCAACTCCGCAACCAGAGCTACTTCTGTGCGACGACCATTCAAAACAAGTGCCTTGGCGGTTTTAATCATCCCCTGTTGCTCCGCCACCTGCTCCACTTCCAGTAGAGAGATTCGTTTGCCTTCTATTTTGGCAATGCGATCGGTGCGACCCAACAGAACAAAACTGCCATCCGGTGCAAGCTCAACCCGGTCAGACAGAACCTGATGGCCATGCTGTACTTGAGGGGCATCCACCTGCAGAGTCGAGTCAGCCGTCAGCGTACAACGCACCCCAGGCAACGGCTGCCAACGGGCCTCAACCTGGGGGTTCTGAACACGCCAGGCCACCGCGCCTGTTTCCGAGCTGCCATAGATTTCACGTACCGGGGCCTGCAGCAACGCTGATACCTGCAAGCTATCTGCACGTTGTAAGGGTGCCGCCGATGACAAAACACATTCACAGCGTGAACGCAGACTCCCCCAGTCAAGCCCCGGATTCAGTCGGCTTAAGTGAGAGGGTGTAGACACCAGAACAAACTGTGCATGCTGTTGTGCTCTGCTGACAATGTCTTCAACGAACTGACAACTGTTGCGTTCAAAAATCTGCCCTCTGCAGAGCGGCCAAAACAGGCGGAAGGTCAGTCCATACAGATGCTGGTGCGTCACCGTGGTCACGATCACGGCCTGCTTCTCTTCAGGCCATAACCGCTCCAATGCCCCCAACTCACTTTCAATCTGAGCAAAGGTTTTAAGAATGGGCTTGGGCTCTCCCGTCGAGCCGGAGGTAAAGATCTCCAGTGCCGGAAAACCGGCTGGCAACGGGCGCCAGATCTGTGCGCTTGATGCTTTCGAGGGGGAGTCATTGTAAGACAGCAATGACGCGGGGTACTGGCCAGCAAACCCCGACACTCTGCGCTGTAAACGTTCATTGGTAGCAGGCAGATTGTCACCGGGAATGCATACGGTACAGCCCAGCTGCCACAGCGCCAGCGACAGAGCCAAAAACTCAACCGTATCCTGATGATAGACAGCCCAACGCTGCCCAGATTCGGCCGGCAATCGTAGGCACCAGTAAGCGACTCTTTTGCTGATGTCCGATCGTGAAACGAGCCCTGTTTCGTCATGAGCCACAGCTGCATTGGGAGCCTGGTTCAACCAGTCCGACAGGGGTACAAGGCTGCTCATGCTCGCCTCCTGACACGCTGTCTGACAAGCCATTCCACTGTCAGTATAACTCCAATCAGGAGATAGGCTATCAGGCCGTTGTATAGCACCCAAACCTCTTCTGAAGCCCATAACATGGTAGCGGTCGATACCGCTGCGTTGAACATAAAAAACAGACACCAGGCCTGCGTCACCTTGCGTGTGTAGCGCACTCCCTCTGGCGGAAGGGTTGGCTCTTTTATACGGGCAAGCCGCTCAATAACTGTCTGAGACGCAAAGAGGCTGCTGCCAAACACGACCAGCAGGCCCAGGTTAACCAGCACCGGATAAAGCTTGAGCCCCTGATGGGGATCCCACAGCAGCGTGACGGCCAACACACCCAGCGCACTGGCAGCAATCACAAAACGATCACGCGCATGCTCTCCTCCGAGCCAACGGAGAATCAATACCGCCATCAGAACAGGCAGTAAGGCAAGCGCATCAAAACGCTGCAGTCCCCAGTACACCAAAAACGGGTAGCTCAGGGTCAGTAATGTAACCAGGGCGCGAATCAGCATCAGGATCAATCGAGCAGTTTTTCAACTTCGGTGACGACATCTTGCACGGTGCGCACTGATTTGAAATCTTCCGGCTTGATCTTTTTACCGGTCATTTTCTTCAGCTCAACAACCAGGTCGACTGCATCAATGCTGTCAATGTCGAGGTCCTGATAAAGGTTTGCATCGGGATGGATCGAATCCGGGTCGATTTCAAACAGTTCTTCAAGAACCTGTGCGATTTTTTGATAGGTTTTGTCCTGACCTGACATAGCACTCACTTACGTTCAGCTTGAGATTGAATCAAGGCAACCAGCGCATTCACGCTGGCAAAATGCTGGCGAGTCTCTTCAGAGTCTGCTTTCAGCTTAATGCCATACCGTTTTTGCAATGCCAGTCCGATTTCCAATGCATCGATCGAGTCCAGACCCAACCCATCAACAAACAGGGGCTCACTATCGTCGATCTCTGTTACATCAAGATCTTCAAGATCAAGCGCATCGATAATCATCTGCTTTACTTCCAGGTGCAGACTGCTCATGAACTCTTAACTCCTTATCAAAATAATCGGCAAGATCCGCCGTCAGTTGTCTTGCCGCTACAGAAGGGACACTATCCTGCAGGTATGGCTCTATTGGAATAGCCTCGTTAACCTGTATACGCATATGCACTTTCGACGCAGGTACCTGATACCAGCGGTCCTCCTTAGTCAAAGTGGTCGGGCAGCAGGAAATCAAAACCGGTGTAATATCCACAGCGGTACGAACGGCCACATTGGCGGCACCCCGTTTAAGCTGCAGAGGTTTTCCCGGCGTGGTACGTGTACCCTCCGGAAAAATAATCAGGGCACGTCCTTTGGCAAAGGCAGTACTGGCAGCCGCTATAACCTTGTCACTTTCTTCATTGATAATGTAACCGGCAGTTTTAATCGGTCCGCGGGTAAATGGATTGCGGGTCAATTTACCTTTCACCACACAGCTGGCATTGGGCACCAGGGCGATAAGGAAGATTACGTCAATCAATGACGGATGATTGGCAAGAATCAGTCGAGCGTTGCGCAGCTTGTCGAGACCGTCCACTTCATAGCTGAGCACACCCAAAAACTTCATCAGGCCAATATAAAAGCGGAAGGCATGATGGATTACCTGTTGCCCTCTTTGCTCACGCTGCTCGGCACTACCGGGAAGCACATAAAGTACCGGCATGATAATAAGCGGCAGCAATATGCCCCCCACACCAAACACCAGAAAACTGAATGCGGTGCCACACCAACGCCAGACATGATTAATACGCGCCTGCATGTTATTCATCACGGCTCACCTTCCAGCCCATTTCTGCGCACACTGGAAAGTGCACGTCGCGATCAAGCCCGGTTATGCACCGCATCGTGCGCAGCAAATCACTGGAGTCGGCCTCAATAGCCTGAGGCGAGTGTTGCTCAAGCGTCATTTTGACACCCTCACTGCGACTGAGCAGCATCGCAAGGGCAAAGGGGAAAGGCTCGCATGAAGTATAGGGCTGGTAAAGCTCAGGCAGGCGCGAATTCAACTCCGAAGTGCGACACCCGCCTATGCAGCCTGAAGGTATTCCTGGAATACAATTTCGGGCTGCCTGAACCCGAGGCATTTGCGA
>NZ_JBEPQA010000033.1:0-28737 GCF_040547585.1 Marinobacterium sp. MBR-111 | reverse complement strand
TCGCAAATGCCTCGGGTTCAGGCAGCCCGAAATTGTATTCCAGGAATACCTTCAGGCTGCATAGGCGGGTGTCGCACTTCGGAGTTGAATTCGCGATCATTTAAAATAATGGTGATCTTATGAGTAATTCACTACCTTCTAACCAATTGGATTTATTAAGATCTATTTTGGGGGCGAGCATTGTCTCGGTGATGCGTCAGATATTTAAGAGCGACTTTGATCTTCAGGACTACCAGCAAAATGCTGATGGTCCTATAGAATTGAAATTTGATACTGTAGATTCAATTTACTTTGATGCAAATGCTGAAGGGTTTAGCGTTGGTGTAAATGCAGGGGGAATGCCTAGATATGGTGAATCATATGTTCTATCAAATGTAGGGAGAAATTCTTTTTGGTCTGACAAAATCAACCAAAAAATCTGCAAGATTTCCTATCTAAAGTCCTCAGATTTCACAGAAGATTACCCCTGTGAGTTTGGAATAAGGATGCATTTTGAGAATGGAAGTTCTGTTGTTTTTGAATATGTAGATGAGATGGAGTTTCCAGATACACTGAGAATTGTTGAGAAACATGACGGTAATAATCATGAAGAAGTATTCGTAGAGTAGTGAATTTTCTCATTCTAAGGCCTGCAAATGCAGGCCGTTTTCTTTCCCTAAAAGCTGTCATTTTCACCAGCGGCGTTTGCACACTTTTCCGGTTTCAGTTGTCACAGTTCACCAGCAGGGTTTGCATTTGGGGACAGCGCACTACTAGTGTGCGAGGCGGTGATGGTGACAGGCTCTCCAAACGGTGGGGCACTGACTCCACGTGTATCTGCGTTGAGAAGTATTACATCCATACGGATCACCTCAACACTCCACGACGCATTAGCCGAGCCAGTGACAACCAAATTGTCTGGCGTTGGGATAACGACCCCTTTGGTCGCCACACAGCCAATGAAGACCCAGATGGTGACAGTCAGCTATTCACCTTCTCTCTGCGCTACCCAGGGCAGTACTACGATGAGGAAACCGGGTTACACTACAACTATTTCAGGGATTATGATCCCAGTATCGGACGGTATATTCAGAGTGATCCGATTGGGGTAGGTGGAGGGTTGAATACTTATGCATATGTGAGCGGAAATCCATTAAAAAATAGTGATCCCTATGGACTCTTTACTTGGGGGTTGAGTGGAGGTTTTGGCGCTTCTTACAAAGGTAAGGCGGTAGGTGGTTCTATTACTATTTCATTTGATCATAATGGAGATTTCATCATCGTGGCTACCCCTGAGGCCGGTGTGGGTACTAAGGGAGTCAATATTTTTGGTCGAGGTGTTATAGGGCTTGGAGATAATACCGTAGATAACCTTATTGGCCCTGGAGCATCTATTTCTGGTACTGGTAAAATATTGTCAGGATCACTCACTTTGCCTTATGTTTATACACCAGAAACAGAAAACTGCGATCCCAATGGAGATGGTATCTATGGGACTCATGGCTTTAATGATCCAATAGCTGAATTTGGTGTAGGTAGAGGTAAAGGCGTCAGCGCAACAGTTGGAGTTGGGCATGAAGTTTACAGGACATCCGTGCTGGGAGATATTGGTAGATGGATAGGCGGAAACGTTTATGATCTGCTTCACTAAGGAAATACCATGGAAATTTTTATTCTCATAATTCTTGCAGTTCTAGCTTTAGCAATTTGGGATGAGTTTAAAAAACCTCTTTGGCGAAATGTTGCGGTCGAGTATGGAGTTGATGGTAAGCTTCCTTTTAAAAGTGATACCTTTGATTCGATCTTATTTTGGGATAAAAGTGGAAATAGAGATTGGTATAACGGTATGTATATTTCTCTGCAACCTGAGGGACTATATATATATCCGCCTTTTTTTAAACTATATGTAAAGGCCGTCTGCATTCCATGGTCTGACATTAAGCTTGATGAAGATATTAGGTGGCTTATTAAGAAACGAATGGTTCTTAAGATAACGTCTTTTGAGGCATTTATTGCTGTAGATAAGGCCCTTAAAAACAAATACATTGAAGTTTCAAAGCTAGGCAACTCTTGAAATGTTTATTAGATTCGGCAATTCATGAATGCTAGTTAGGTTGAAAGGGCCAGCGAAGTCGCTGGCCTTTTTCTTTCCCTAAAAGTTGTCATCTTCACCAGCAGCGTTTGTACTCTTTTCCGGTTTCAGTTGTCACAGTTGACCAGCGGGGTTTGCATTTTGGGCCAGCGCCTACAAGTGTGTTATGCGGTGACAGTGATAGACTCTCCAAAGGGTGTAGCAATGGCTCCACGTGTATCGGCGGTGCGGTGTATTACATCCATACGGATCACCTCAACACCCCGCGACGCATTAGCGACAACCAAGTTGTCTGGCGTTGGGATAACGACCCCTTTGGTCGCCACGCAGCCAATGAAGGCCCGGACGGTGACAGTCAGCTATTCACCTTCTCTCTGCGCTACCCAGGGCAGTACTACGATGAGGAAACCGGGTTACACTACAACTACTTCAGGGATTATGACCCCGCAACCGGCAGATACATCGAGAGTGATCCGATTGGATTAGCTGCCGGTTTGAATACCTATGGGTATGTTGGAGGGAATCCCGTGCGTTACGCTGATCCCTCGGGATTATTGTTACCGGCGCTGGCACTGCCGTTTGTTGCTGGCGGAAGCTCGGCTGGTTTCTGGACGACACTCGCAGGTATAACGGGCTTAGCGCTCCTAGCAGGACCTAGTGCAGAGCTAAATGAGGCGCCACCTGAAAGTAAGGAATGGATTGATGATCCCCAGGCACAGGTAGAGTATGACTATTACAAGGCTCAATGTAAGGGGCCATTGCCACCATCCGGTGATAAGTGCCAAGACTTGAGGAACCTCCAGCAACAGGCTCAAATGTGTGCTGAATTGCGCCAGCAGTGGGACGACCGATGGATGCCTGGGAAGCATGAGCTGGAAATTTTGAAAGAGCTTCAACGAGCGCAGAAGTATCGTAGACTGGCTGAGCAGTGTGAGCAGCAAAAAAAACCAGTGTAACTAGATTAAGTAAACACATTTTACCATATAGGACTGTTTGATGGGTAATATACCTTCTGAAGAAGATTGGGGAGAGTATTGGAAAGATCTTGATCAAAAAAGTGCTTATGGGTCTTTTTTTGGTAGATCTAATGAGCAACTACAAAGCCAGTTCCATAAAGATGGCATAGAACTGGTTTACGAAATAAGATTTATGCCAAAAAGAGTATTTGATTATTATGTTTTAGGATTGAGAGACTTTATTATTTCAGGTGATTTCCCTGATCATGAAGCTGCTGATTTTTCGAGTTGCTTTTTAGATATGGTGATATATTTACTTGAGCATGATCCTCAAATGATATCGTCAAGAATAAAAGACTTAACTCCTGCTCTGAAATACGTTGCAGATAATCAGAAAATTTATGATGCTCCCGTGGATATATATGGAGATTTTTCAGAGAAGTTTATTAAAATAAAAAAATTATGCAAACTTAATAAGCTGGATTAAATGGCTGCTATATGGCCTATCCTAATAGGCTAAATGGGGAGGGTGTTCAAAACTCTGTGTCAGCCAACCAGCCTCATAGGCTGATGTGATGTTCCAGGCGCCCGGGGAAGTGGATGGCCATCTGTGACAGCGTCAGGTTCCAGTTCTGCACGGGGTGCGTCCAGCGTTCGGAGGCCTTGAGTATACCGGCATAGAGCAGCTTGAGTAAGCTGTTCTCATTGGCAAAGCCGCCCTTGGTCTTGGTGAGCTTACGGAACTGGCGGTGTACGGCCTCGACGGCGTTGGTGGTGTAAATCGCCTTGCGCACGTAATCGGGGTATTTGAAGTAGGCCGAGAGCGTGGGCCACTTGCCCCGCCAGGACTTGATGACCATGGGGTATTTATCGCCCCACTTGGCTTCCAGCTCGTCGAGTGCGAGTTCGGCGGCATTGAGCGTAGCAGCCTTGTAGACGGCTTTCAGGTCGGCCATAAAGGCTTTCTGGTTTTTCGAGGCGACGTACTTCATCGAGTTTCGGATCTGGTGGATGATGCAGTGCTGGATCTCGGTGTCGGGGTAGATTGATTCAATGGCTTCGGGGAAGCCCTTCAGGCCATCGACACAGGCAATCAGGATGTCTTTAACGCCCCGGTTGTAAAGGTCGGTGAGGACGCTGAGCCAGTGGTGAGCGCCTTCCTGGTCGGAGAGGTAGTGGCCGAGCAGCTCTTTCTTGCCCTCGATGTTCAGGCCGAGGAGCGTATAGACCGCCTTGCTGACATAGCGACCATTCTCTTTGATTTTGTAGTGAATGGCGTCGAGCCAGACAATGGGGTAAATGGCTTCCAGGTCACGTTCACGCCAGGCTTGCAGCTCCGGTACCAGTTTGTCGGTAACGGCGTTGATGGTGCCGTTGGAGAGCGACACACCATACAGATCGGCGATGTGGGTGCGGATGTCCTGATAGCTGTTGCCGAGTGCGAACAGGGCGATGATTTTGCGTTCCAGTTCGTCGGTGAGGTGAGTCTGGTGCTTCTTGACGATCTGGGGCTCAAAGGAGCCAACCCGGTCTCTGGGAGCGTCAAGCTCAAAGCTGCCGGTCGGTCCTTTTATGGTCTTGCGGCTGGAGCCATTCTTGCGATTAACCGCGTCCTCAGCGGCCAGATGGGCCTCCAGCTCACCTTGCATGGCGGCTTCGGTGAGTTGCTTGATCAACGGGGTCAGGATGCCGTCTTTACCGGTGAGGTCTTTGCCCTCGCGCAGAGCTTGAAGGGCGGCATCCATATCGAACGTAGGTTTGGTCATGAGTCATCTCTTTTCGGTTCAGTCTAAAGAAATGACACAGAATTCTGAACACTACCTAAATGGTCGGAGTTTATTTGGTGTGGTCATTTTGACCAGTCCGGCCTGCACACTTTTCCGGTTTTAGTGTGCAGGCCTGGCCAGCAGGGTGTGCATTTCGGGCCAGCGCCTACAACTGTGGGGGCCGGTGAAAGTGACAGGCTCTCCAAACGGTGGGGTACTGACTCCACGTATATCGGCGTTGAGAAGTATTACATCCATACGGATCACCTCAACACCCCACGTCGCATTAGCCGAGCCAGTGACAACCAAATTGTCTGGCGTTGGGATAACGACCCCTTTGGTCGCCACACAGCCAATGAAGACCCGGACGGTGACAGTCAGCTATTCACCTTCGCTCTGCGCTACCCAGGGCAGTACTACGATGAGGAAACCGGGTTACACTACAACTACTTCAGGGATTATGACCCCGCAACCGGCAGATACATTGAGTCTGATCCGATAGGGCTACGAGCTGGACTGAATACGTATTCGTACGTTTACAACAGCCCCCTTAAGTACATCGATCATTACGGGTTGACGGCTTTGACATATGATAATGCGTCTGGAACATTGACCGTTGACCCTCAGAATGGCCAGTCACCATATACCATTCCTGCTTCTTCTGGCCGGGACGGCTCGACAGATCAAACTAAGAAGAACGAAGGGCCTATTCCTTCAGGTGAGTATACGGGAGATAATAGAAATCTAACAAATCCAGGATTGTTTGGTGATTTATTGCGGAATACCCAAGGAGACTGGCGGATGCCATTAACTCCTAATAGTGGAACCAATACTTATGGGCGCGATGGATTTTTTATACATGGCGGACGTAGCGAAGGTAGTGCTGGTTGTATAGATCTAGGAGGGGGTATTCTTGGAAATGATGATACAGATCGCCTACTTAAAGATATCCTGAATGATCCTGATGGATATATTCCTGTGAAAGTGGTGCAATAATTTGATTAAGTCAAAAATTGTCTTTGGTCAAGCAGTAGCCTATGTTATAGCGTTTATTATGGTGTATATCGGAATAAGGGATTTATTCTCTTATTCCGATAGCCAAGCCGCTTATGCATTTATTAACGCATGGTGGGCAGGTGCTTACATAGGATATGTATGCAAAATGAAGATTAAGGTGGCAATCTATGCTTTTATATTGAGTGTGATTCTGCTTTGTATTTTATACTTCAGCAGTTTTTATTATGTATTGTATCATGATGCTCCAGAAAAACTTTCAGTCCATCTTTTGTTTACTATATGTGTTCAGAGCTTGCTTGTGACTAGCCCAATAATATTTAGTTTTATTATTTCCCGAGGGGAACGGTATTATAGAAAAAATTTAAATGAAAAAGAAAAAATGGGCTCAGAGTAGATTTGGTTTGTGCATTCTGACCAGCACGACGTGCACACTTTTCCGGTTTAGGTGTGCACTCCCGGCCAGCAGGGTGTGCATTTCGGACCAGCGCCTACAACTGTGGGGGCCGGTGAAAGTGACAGGCTCTCCAAACGGTGGGGTACTGACTCCACGTATATCGGCGTTGAGAAGTATTACATCCATACGGATCACCTCAACACCCCACGTCGCATTAGCCGAGCCAGTGACAACCAAATTGTCTGGCGTTGGGATAACGACCCCTTTGGTCGCCACACAGCCAATGAAGACCCGGACGGTGACAGTTAGCTATTCACCTTCTCTCTGCGCTACCCAGGGCAGTACTACGATGAGGAAACCGGGTTACACTACAACTACTTCAGGGACTACGACCCCAGTACGGGGCGGTACATTGAGTCTGATCCGATTGGGCTTGAAGGCGGGCTGAACACCTATCTGTACGTTGGTGCCAATCCCTTGCAGTTGATAGATCCGTTTGGGCTGGAAGAATATAGTGATGACTTTGTAGGTCCCCTTCCTCCTAGCGGTTATTACACATCTAAGATGACTCCAACTCGCTGTGGCAATGTCCCACCATCTCCACCAGGGGCCTTTGTCGACATAAATATGTGGATAGCTGATCGTAGTTATAATCCTTTCTGGTTCAAAGCTCAGGTACGAGGAAAAGCGCCATGGGATTATAAACAGAAAGGGAGAAAGTACGAAGACTTCGGGAACTTCAATTATGGGGCAACAGGTTCTGCATTTGAATTCCCCGATCAAGTTTTGTATAGATTTGCTGGATGGGCAAATCAGGAAGCCGACCCTACAAGGACAGACTTGGGTAGTCCGTATGGAGGATATCCTTATGGTGATGATCCTGCTGATCAAGAACAGGTTATTAAACCGGTGGCAATTTAGGTCTGTAAAATCAGGCTGGAGGCCGTATGGTTCCTGGCTTCTTGCCGACAGAAACTGCCGCCGGGTTAATAAAAAGGGTATTGAGTACTGTGAATGCATGGGGTATTAAAAGGCCATGGATAGTTATTATCATCGGCTTTGTTTTTTTATTATCAGGATGCGGACCTGATTTGTGTAGCAGTGAATTGCTATTTGAGAATGCATCACCTGATAAGTCTTATATTCTAACGTCCTTTGAAAGGAACTGTGGCGCGACCACTCCTTACGTTAGAGTATTAAGCCTTCGAGTAGAGAAGGAAGGCTTTGATCCTGATAAATATGATGATTGGATATTTACGTTGCATGGGCCAAAAAATATAAAAATTGAATGGAATTCAAATAATAGTCTTATTGTTTATTATCCTCCGACTGAGGATATTCCAACTAAGGTTGAGAAATGGAGAAATGTAAATATATCATATGTTGTTGATGGCAACTTATAATGTGCCTTTACAAAAAATAAGGGGCGGAATACTTTAATTATTATGCATGCTGGCCAGCAGCACGTGCACACCTTTCCGGTTTCGGTGTGCACGCCCGGCCAGCAGGGTTTGCATTTGGGGACAGCGCACTACTAGTGTGCGAGGCGGTGATGGTGACAGGCTCTCCAAACGGTGGGGCACTGACTCCACGTGTATCTGCGTTGAGAAGTATTACATCCATACGGATCACCTCAACACCCCACGACGCATTAGCCGAGCCAGTGACAACCAAATTGTCTGGCGTTGGGATAACGACCCCTTTGGTCGCCACGCAGCCAATGAGCAATATTGAACCTAAAGGGCTATATTGTGTCCCTTGCATCGGGGCTGGTTTAGCTTTATTGCTGAATTCTACGCCAGCAAATGCTCCTAATGATTGCGACCCAGTAGAAGAATATACAGGTTTTGATGCGTTCTTTGATTCTGCAAGTATTATTATTCCGCCTGCAAAAGTCGCCAAAGGGCCTGTAAAAGAAATAATTGAGGAAATAGTACAAAGTGCTGCTCGACCAGCTAGGCCTGGTTCGTTAGATTCCAGAGCGCTTCAGGCCTTAAAGAAAAATGGATAGAAATGATCGTGCTTACCAAGGAATTCCTAAGACGCAAGAAGGAGCAAACGATTTAATTCGATAGGTATTAAATTCGAAGAACCCTGTGGTTAGAACTAAATACAGAAACGGCCAAAAGGTACGAGACGTTTTGATACCTCTACAGGAAGGGGTGTTAGGACTATTGATGGGAAATTTGATACCTTTGTTAATCATTTAAAATAATGGTGATCTTATGAGTAATTCACTACCTTCTAACCAATTGGATTTATTAAGATCTATTTTGGGGGCGAGCATTTTCTCGGTGATGCGTCAGATATTTAAGAGCGACTTTGACCTTCAGGACTACCAGCAAAATGCTGATGGTCCTATAGAATTGAAATTTGATACTGTAGATTCAATTTACTTTGATGCAAATGCTGAAGGGTTTAGTGTTGGTGTAAATGCAGGGGGAATGCCTAGATATGGTGAATCATACGTTCTATCAAATGTAGGGAAAAATACTTTTTGGTCTGACAAAATCAACCAAAAAATCTGTAAGATTTCCTATCTAAAGTCCTCAGATTTCACAGAAGATTACCCCTGTGAGTTTGGAATAAGGATGCATTTTGAGAATGGAAGTTCTGTTCTTTTTGAATATGTGGATGAGATGGAGTTTCCAGATACACTGAGAATTGTTGAGAAACATGACGGTAATAATCATGAAGAAGTATTCGTAGAGTAGTGAATCGCGAATTCAACTCCGAAGTGCGACACCGTGAATTCAACTCCGAAGTGCGACACCCTCCTATATTCCGCCAATGAGTGGTGGCCGGGGAAAGCACTGCATCACACATCCGCAAGCAAGCGATGATCTGCTGTGCGAGCAGATTATCGACCGCTACCGTCGTGCTCTCGCTCATCATGAGCAGGCACGGCGGTTCTTACTGACCTACGGCATCTTCAGGAACCGCCTCCTGTCCGACTTTCGACTGGGGGGCTGCGACCGTACCCTGGGGTTGCGATTACAGCGTTTGGAGCGCGAGCAGGAGGCCTATACCCGTGGGGCACTTCAACGCTTAGGGTTGCTGAAGCTGTCCGGGCATGAGTTTCTTCCGGGGTTGTGTCGTGTTTCCCTTCCTCGATGCGGACGGGAGTATTACCGGAGCCTATGGCAAACGTATTACTCCGAAGTTGAAAGCAGGCTCGGTCTACCAGGTGTACTGGATCACTGAGCGTACCCGGTTGTTTAACGAACGGGTCTTGCTGGACGCCAAAGAGATAATCCTGTGCAAGAACCCGCTGGAGGCGCTGATCTGGTGGCAGCAAGGCTTTCAGCGGGTGATTGCGCTTATGAGCTGTCATGCCTTCAAGCAAATACATCTCGATCTACTGAGGGAGCACCGGATAGAGCGCGTCTACCTGGCATTGTGTGGCACAGCCGCCGAACTGGATGCCATGCGTACCATTGCCGTGATGATGGAGGCCGCCAATATGGTGCTGTTCCCGGACGGGCAGGATGCCAGTCATTTCGTTAACCACCGAACGCCCTCAGGTCGACTTTGCCGAGTTGCTCGCACAGGAGATCAGGGTGTCACGACCATCACCAGTATCGATCTGGAGCTGCTGGAAGCCTATCGGCGTTACCTGTACCGCTATCGGAAACCGCGTGATCATACGCCACTCGATCTATCGACACAGCGTATGCGCCTGATGGAGGTGACTGGTTTCCTCAAATGCATGCGTTACTACGACATCATCCAGTCCAATTTTTTCAGCAAGTTTCCGCTACCCCGTGTGCCTCGAAAGCTGCCCCTGGTGATACCAGCGGAGCAGGAGATCGAGCTGATCTTCCACCAGACGCTTGCCAAGGGCCGTATGGGACTGCGAGACCGGGCGATTCTGGAGGTCTACTACGCCACCGGTATACGCCGCAGTGAGTTGGCTCAACTTGATCTGGCTGACATCGACTTTACGGAGCAGGTGATCACCATCCGAAAAGGCAAAGGCTCACTGGATCGCAAGGTACCGATCGCGCCAAGGGCCTTGGACTGGTTACAACGATACATCGAAGATCTTCGTCCTGAGCAGCTCACGCTGGAGAGTGGTATCGCCGTGTTCCTGGGGAGGGCGGGGCGACGTATCCAGCGTAGCGCCCTGACCGACCTGGTGGGTGAATATGTACGCCGGTCCGGCGTCGGAAAGGAGGGAGCCTGCTACCTCATGCGGCATGCCAGCGCAACCCACATGCTCAAGCACGGTGCCGACATCCGCTATGTCCAGGAGCTGTTGGGACACCAGGATATCAAGAGCACGCAGATCTATACCCATGTCACGATCAGCGATCTCAACGCTGTTTACAGGCGGACTCATCCGGCAGCGAAGAAATCAACGAAAAGTTGACGAGTAGTCAACATGAAACTATAGTTGACGTGTGGTCAACCAAGGGTAGCCGATGAATGTAATCTCGAAGAAGCCGTTCAACGACGCAGCCAAGAAATACCCGAACGATGAGGCTGCGCTGTTGGATATGTACAAGGTACTACACAAGACGGATTTCAGTACCCCGGATGAGTTAAGGGCGGTTTTTCCAACGCTGGATAACTTCAAGTACAAGGACAAGTGGTGGGTGCTGGATGTGGGTGGCAACAATCTTCGTGTGCTTGCATTCATTCAGTTTGTGAATAAGCGCATATATATCAAACACATCGTTAATCATGCGGACTACGACAAGCTGACGAAGCGATACATGAAAGATCAAGATTAGAGGTGATAACATGGGACAGCTAGCAATTGTCGATGCATATCAGGCATTTATGGCGACTGCACAGCCGCTCATTAACATAGAGACCGACGAACAGTACGAAGCGACGCTGGAAACGCTGGAGCAGGTACTGGAATCGGCCAGCGATACCCTGGACGATCCGATGAACCCCCTCATCGACATGCTCAGCCATGCAATTGAGCGGTATGAGTCTCAGGATGAGGAACTGATGGCATTCATTGGAGAAGCTGAAACACTACCAGCCGATATCGCGCTGCTTCGTACCCTGATGAGCCAGCACCATCTGACCGGCAGCGATCTGCCGGAGATCGGCGATAAGACAATGGTCTCCAAAGTTCTGAACGGGAAACGCATTCTGAGCCGCCAGGCCATCGAGAAACTGTCAGAGCGCTTTGAACTGAAACCTGCTATGTTCTTTGGTGAATGACCGAAGAACATAGCTCCATACCATCTAATGCAGAAGGATCTGCTATCGCATAAATCTTTTCTTTAAAATCGCTGCCAAAGCTCAAAGCCCGGTACTGTCTGAGCGCGATTAGTTTACAACTACTTCAGGGACTATGACCCCAATACGGGGCGGTACATTCAGTCAGACCCGATTGGGTTAGCGGGTGGGCTGAATATTTATGCGTACGCTGAAGGAAATCCTATTAGATTTTTCGACCCATTCGGCTTGGCTACATACATTTGTACACGCCCATTAGGTGGTAAGCCGGGCAGTTATGCGCCACCTCTAGCGAACCATCAGTATGCATGTGTTAGTGGATCAGGAAACCTGTAATAGCACAACAGCTAGTTCTGGCGGGACATTGGATAACACACGGCCATTCGGTGATGGAAGCCCCGGCAGGCCAACCTCTCCTAATGACGATTATTATGAACCGAGCTCATGTGAAAAAGAATTAGCAGATGATAGCTGTGTCGAGAGTTGTATTAAGACAGAGTGGTCAAGTCCGAGTCCGTGGTATGGTGTTGGTCCTAATGGAACAGATTACCAAGAATACACGAGTAATGTGGTGAATAAGTGTATGAGGCTGTGTCAGAGAAAATAGCTATGAGGAAAAGCATGAGGCTTGGAGGGGTAGTTCTTTGGGTCATTGCCAACCTGATAATGACTCTTTATTTTATATCAAGGGTTATCGCGAATTCAACTCCGAAGTGCGACACCCGCCTATGCAGCCTGAAGGTATTCCTGGAACACCATTTCGGGCTGCCTGAATCCGAGGCATTTACGCGGCCTCAGGTTTAACCTCTTCTCTGCCCACCGCACATCTTCATCCGTAATCAGCCTCAGATCGGTGCCCTTCGGGATGAATTGCCGCAGCAGCCCGTTGAAGTTCTCGTTCAGTCCCCGCTCCCATGATGAGTACGGGTGAGCAAAGTAGAACTCCGCCCCCAGTGCTTCCGCTATGGCCTTGTGTTCGACGAACTCGCTGCCGTTGTCCGCCGTGATTGTATGCACATGGTCGGCATAGGGCATGAGCATATCGATGATCGCATCCCGCACATCCGTAGCCCGCTTGGCCTCGACCCTGCGGACCAGATACAGGCGGCTCTTGCGCTCCGCCAGCGTGACCAACGCACCGCTACCATGCCTGCCTAGAACGGTATCAACCTCCCAGTCGCCAAAGCGCTCCCGCGTGTCCACGATGGCCGGACGATCATCGATCGAAATCGGCTCCGGGATGACCGCACGCTTGCTGTTGCTGCCCTTGCGGTACCGTTTATGGCCTTGGCGCAATGTCTTGTAGAGCTTACCGCCACGGGCCTTGTCGGCAGCGACATGACGGTATATCCACTCATGGCTCACCGGCAGGCCAATGAGCTTGCCGATACCGCTGATCTGTTCCGGACTCCAGTGCCAAGACAACGTCAGTTCCACATACATGACGGTCTGCTCCGGCACTCTGTATTTGCGTGCCATGACTCGACGTGCGCGGCTTCTGGCATGTGCCTCCTCGGGCTCATACACCCCGTCATGACTGTTACGCTTCATCTCCCGGTAGACCGTGGAGCGATGAACATTAACTACAGTGGCGATCGCTGCCGGCGAATATCCCTGCGTAAGGAGAGCCGATATCTGGTATCGTTTCCCCTCGGTCAACTGCTGATAACTCATGGTGATACTTACTTTGACTTTGGCGAGCTGAAGGGTACCACCTTCGGCAGTTGGCCACCTCTCGCCGTTCAACCATGAGTGTCGCACTTATTATCTGAATTCCCGATGTCTCAGGATATAACGGACTCAATGCGATATGAAATAGAGTTTCTATCACTGATATGTTTTGGATTAATAAGTTTTCCTTTCGGGATTTTTATTTTAATTATCGCTAACTTTTTGGTCAAATTCATTGGAATTGGATTAATGGAGGTCTATGGTTCAGCAGCCACCATATCTCTTATAGCCTTTTCTTGCATGCTCGGCGGGTTGATACAGTGGTTTTATATTATCCCGCGCGTAGCTGTATGGTTTAAAAAGAACGGCGTGCAAAACCGCCAAAATAATTAAAGACTCATCGTACCCTAAAGCATCAAAGTAAATAGGATGTAGGCCATAGTTTTAACTTATAAGGCGGCTTATCCCCGCCTTTTTCTTTGCTAAAAATTGTCATCTTCACCAGCAGCGTTTGCACATTTTTCCGGTTTCAGTTGTCACGGTTGACCAGCGGGGTTTGCATTTTGGGCCAGCGCCTACAAGTGTGTTATGCGGTGACAGTGACAGACTCTCCAAAGGGTGGAGCACTGGCTCCACGTGTATCGGCGTTGCGGTGTATTACATTCATACGGATCACCTCAACAACCCGCGACGCATTAGCGACAACCAAATTATCTGGCGCTGGGATAACGCCCCCTTTGATCGCTTCGCGATTAGGGTTCTGGCCCGTTTCCCCGGAAAAGCTCAAGGCAAACACGCTATATGCGCGATAAGTTTACAGCTACTTCAGAGATTATGTCCCCAATACGGGGCTGAGATCCGGCCGATTGTGTGCCCGGTCTCAGCCCTGTCGGTGTTACAGGTGTTTGGCCAACAGGCGATAGCTGTCCATGCGGTCATGATGGCTGTATGTCACGCACACGGTGGCGATTTCATCACAGCCGAACTGACTTGCAAGCCGTTCCATCTCCTGCCAGCACTGGTCAGGCGTACCGACGGTGTAGCCGTTCAGGATGTGGTCGTATTCGGCCTGATATGAAGCGGGCAGTTCGTGGTAGCGGTCCTGTACCTGTGACGGAGTCAGGAAGTCTTCGCGCTGGCCCATCTGTGCCGCCAGTTTGCGGTACACGGCGGTACCGGCGCGCAGCTTGGCTTCTTCTTCGGTGTCGGCGCAGATGCAGGCAATAGCGAGCATCTTGTTGGGTGTGCCTTCATGACCGGCCTGCTTCCACTCTTCGCTGTAGGTATCAAAAATGGAGGGGTGGCAATTGTCCGGGTCGATGAAGCGGGCCAGGGCAATGTTGTAGCCCAGGTGGCCAGCCAGGCCTGCGCTGCCGCCGCTTGAGCCCAGCATCCAAAGCTCGGGCTTGATGCTGTCAGGCAGCACGTTGATACGGCTGTAGGGGTGTTCAGCTGGCAGGTTGGCGTTCACGAAGCCTGCCAGCATCTGGGCCTGCTGGGCATACAGGTCGCCGTGATGCGGCTGATGGGGGTAGGCCAACGCCTGCGAGGTGAGGCCGGTGCCGCCGGGAGCGCGGCCAATGCCCAGGTCGATGCGACCGTTGTTGAGGGTCGCCATCATGCCGAAGGTTTCAGCCACTTTCAGCGGACTGTAGTGCGACAGCATGACGCCACCGCTGCCCACACGGATGTTCTGGGTCAGGCTGGCGATGGTAGCCACCAGAATCTCGGGGCAGGGGTTGGCAAAGTGAATGCTGTCGTGGTGTTCAGCCACCCAGTAGCGGTGGTATCCCAGCGTGTCACACAGCTGGGCCAGCTCAATGGTGAGGCGCGGGGCGTCAATTTTCGGGTGTGAACCGTGTACCGGTGACTGGTCGACAACAGACAGTTTGATGCTCATCGGGATCTCCTTGATTAACTTAATATGTTAATTAATTTCGCCGAAGGATTCAATTCGTATCTCGGTATCAACGCAGAGCCACTCGGCAGTAGGCAGGCTGGAGGGTTAGGCGTAATATGCACTTTTCTGCATGGAGCCCCTGACATGTTCGGTATCACAGACCTTGCGACATTTATCATCGGTACAATCGTGATCGTGCTGCTGCCGGGGCCCAACTCCATGTATGTGATGACCACCGCTGCCCGCAACGGGGTAGGAGCCGGTTTCAAGGGCGCCGCAGGTGTGTTCTGCGGCGATCTGGTGCTGATGACGCTGTCGGTGGCTGGGGTGGCCTCGTTGGTGCAGACAACGCCCTGGCTGTTCAATCTGCTCAAGTATGCCGGTGCCCTGTATCTGGTCTGGCTGGGGCTGGGTTTACTGCGCTCGGCGTTCAAGCGTGACCGGGATCAGCAGGTGCTGGCCGATATTCCATCCGGCAGTGGCCGCAGCCCTTTTAAAGTGGCGTTGACCATCAGTCTGCTGAACCCCAAGGCGATCCTGTTCTTTATGTCGTTTTTCATCCAGTTCGTTGACCCGAACTACCACACCCCCTTGCTGACCTTCACCCTGCTGGGTGTGATGGTGCAGATCATCAGCCAGACCTATCTGGCGAGCCTGATTCTGGGCATGGTGTTCCTGAAAGGGCGTTTTCAGGCGCGCCGGGGCATTGGCGCAATTGCCAAGACCGGTGTTGGTGCCGGATTCATCGGCTATGGCCTGAAGCTGGCACTCAGCAGCAACTAACGCGCCTGCGTACCTATTAAATGCCTGCATCCTTTGTGGCTTTGCTATGCTTGCAGAACATTCCGCAAGGATTTTGATTACGTATGGATACAGTCTGGCTGTTTATCCTGCTCGCCAGCGCCATGGTGGTGCTGTTCGACTTCACCAACGGGTTTCATGACGCCTCCAACATGGTGGCGTCGGTCATCGCATCGCGTGCCATGTCGCCGGTGCAATCGGTGCTGATGGTGGGCACCTTTACCTTTCTTGGGCCGGTGCTGGGCGGTACGGCGGTAGCTAATACCATCGGCAATTTCGTGACGCTGGACGACCTGCCGACCACACTGTCACTGACGGTAGTGCTGTGCGGTCTGTTTGCGGCCACGGCCTGGAACTTGATCACCTGGTGGCGCGGCCTGCCGTCTTCCTCATCCCATGCGCTGGTCGGTGGCCTCTGCGGAGTGGTGATGGTGTCGGCCGGGCCGGATCAGGTGGTCTGGGGTGTGCAGGAGCTGGCGCAAGGTCGCATGACGGGGGTGACCAAGGTGCTGCTGGCGCTGGTGCTGTCGCCCCTGATCGGTTTCTGGTTCGGCTTTGTGCTGCAGCGGGTGGTGTTGGTACTGCTGCGTTCGGCCAGCCCGCTGGTCAATCGCGAGCTGCGCGGTGCCCAGTGGCTGACCACGGCCGGCCTGGCGTTTTCACATGGAGCCAACGATGCACAGAAAAGCATGGGGATTCTCACCCTGTGTTTGTTGTTGAGTGGCCAGCTGGATGAGTTTCGGGTGCCGTTTTGGGTGATCCTGCTTTGTGCCAGCGCCATTACGCTGGGCACGGTGCTGGGCGGCTGGAAAATCGTGCGCACGCTGGCGTTCTCAATCTACAAGATTCGCCCGTTGCATGCCCTCAATTCACAGCTGACATCGGCGGGGGTGGTATTTATGGCCTCGTTGGTGGGGGCGCCGGTATCGACCACCCATGTTGTGTCGTCATCCATTATGGGGATCGGCGCAGCGGAGCGTCCTCGGGCTGTACGCTGGGCCAAGGCACGGGAGATCGGTGTCACCTGGTTGGTGACCATTCCCGGCGCAGGCGTTTTGGCGGTGTTGTGCTATCTGTTGCTGCGCCTGATTGGGTTGGCGCCCTGAATCGCTATTGAAATGGAGCCACCTATGGCTGAAACGGAAAAAGAGGGCGTACTGCAACGCCTGCTGGATCGGATCATTCCTCGCCCAGCGGACTTCTTCGCTCTGCTGGCCGAGCAGAGCGAGATGGTGACAGAAACCATCAGTAATCTGCATCGTTACATGCATGGGCCTTCGGCAGAGTTGGAAGAGCTGTTGTGTCAGGATGAACATGCTGCCGATACGCTGAAAGTACGCAACATTCGCTATCTCAATCGTGCGTTCTCCACCCCGATCGACCGCGAGGATATCTACCGGGCCATCGAATCACTGGACTGGATCATCACTCACTGCAAGAGCACCATCAATGAGTTGCTGGATTTCGGTATCGCACCGGACTCCCACATGCAGGCTATAGTGGAGGAGTTGATGCAGGGTTGTGAGGCCCTGGAACAGGGCTTTCGCACCCTCAGTATTGACCCGGCCGGAGCGGTACAGGGCGCCCATGATGCGCGCCGGGCACACCGTCATATCGAGCGGCTATACCGGCGCAGCCTGGCGGAGCTGTTTCAGGGAGAGGTGACGACCGAAATGCTGAAAAAGCGCGAGATCTACCACCACCTGATGGACGGTTCGCGCCGCCTGCACGCGGCCGCCAATGTGCTGCACGACATTATCGTGAAGCTGGTGTGAGCGACTGCAGAAAAGCCTTCACCTCTGAGCGGTTGCCCTTGAACAGAACCGGTTGCGCGTTGCGCTCGCTTTGGTAGGCGTACATCGGGTCGTAGTACTCGTTCAACAGAGCGTTGATCCAGTCACGGTGAAGGCCGGTTTCGCCGCAGTGTCGCTGTGCCTCAAGGGCCTGATCCATTAACGCTGCCAAGCGCTGATAACGCTCGCTGCCCAGTCGCTTGACGATGTTGCCAAGGCTGTTGCGCAGGCGTTGGGCAAAGGCGTCGAACCCTGCAGTTTCGCCCTGTTTCTGGATAAACTCGGCTGACAGGTCGATCACATAGTCCTTCAGAATGCGCTCGATACGCTGCTCGATGGGCTCCTCCAGCCAGACCAGCGGGGCGGCCTTGAAACGCAAATGCAGCGGCAGTGGTGTGGCGCAGCTGCCGATGGCACGGTTTTCATCTTCCACCACCAGCGTATCAAAACCGGCATCGCGCTTGCGCAGAATTTCCAGCGCCAGTGCGTTTTCAAAGTTGATTTGGGTGGGCTGCGGGCTGGCATGACGGCCAAAGCTGGAGCCGCGATGGTTGGCGTGACCTTCAAGATCCACTGCGTGATCGAGCTGATGTAACAGCTCGGTCTTGCCGCAGCCTGTCAAGCCGCCCAGACGGACAAAGTGGCACTGCTGTGCGGCCTGTTCCAGCGTATCGATCAGAAAGCCGCGCAATGCCTTGTAGCCACCCTTAATGAGCGGGTAGTCAATACCGGCCTCTTTCAGCCATTGCTGAGTGGTACGCGAACGCAGACCACCGCGAAAGCAGTACAGGTATCCCTCGGGGTTCGCTGTGGCAAAATCAACCCAGGCTTGCACCCGCTCAGCCTTGATCTCACCGCTGACCAGGCGGTGCCCGAGCGTAATGGCCGCCTCCTGACCGTGGCGCTTGTAGCAGGTACCGACCTTGTGACGTTCTTCGTCACTCATCAGCGGCAGGTTAACGCTGGTGGGGAAGGCGCCCTTGGTAAACTCCACCGGAGCGCGGGTATCCATCAGCGCCACGCCGCTGAGCAGAATCGCGCGATAATCCAGGCTGTCGGGGCGCATCAGTTTAGCTCAACCGCGTATTCACGAGCATCAGTCAGCTGACCGATCGGCTCAAGCGACAGCCCCAGTTCGTCCGCTGCGGCCAGGAACTCATGGCTGGAATCGGGTGAAACAGCCACCAGCAGGCCGCCACTGGTTTGCGGGTCACACAGCAACTGCTTCTGATCATCTGAAAGGGCGCTGACGCGGTGGCCATAGCTGTCAAAGTTGCGCCCGGTTCCGCCTGGCACACAACCCTGTGACAGGTAGTGCTCAACCGATGCGATACGGGGCACCGCGCTGTAGTCCAGCTCGGCGGTCCACTTGCTGCCGTCGGCCATTTCCACCAGGTGACCAAGCAGGCCAAAGCCGGTGACATCGGTCATGGCGGAGACGCCTGCAAGCGTTGCAAAACGCTGTCCGGCACGGTTGAGGGTACACATCAGCTCGGTGGCGACCCCCTGATCCTCGGTGCGCAGCTTGCCCTGTTTTTCGGCGGTGGTGAGAATACCGATCCCCAATGGCTTGGTGAGGTAAAGCTGATCACCGGCTCTGGCCGTGTCGTTGCGCTTGAGCTGTGACTTGTCGACGCGACCGGTAACGGCCAGACCGAAGATCGGCTCCGGTGCATCAATCGAGTGCCCACCTGCCAGCGGAATACCCGCCAGATCACAGACTGCGCGGGCGCCGCGTATCACGTCACCCGCGATTTCGGCGGGGATCAGATTGATCGGCCAGCCCAGAATCGCAATCGCCATCAGCGGTGATCCGCCCATGGCATAGATATCGCTGATCGCGTTGGTGGCGGCGATGCGGCCAAAATCGAACGGGTCATCCACGATCGGCATGAAAAAATCGGTAGTGGAGACGATGCCGGTGTGGTCATCAATGGCGTACACGGCAGCATCATCGCGTGATGCGTTACCGACCCAAAGGTTAGGGTCCAGTGTCTGGCTGCCACTGCCTGAGAGAATCGTGTCGAGCACGGCAGGGGAGATCTTGCAGCCACAACCGGCGCCGTGACTGTACTGGGTAAGACGTATGGGTGTGGACATGGGCAACCTGTATTAACAAGGGCAATGACAACGGGCCAGGAAAGATCCGTGGCACAGGCAGCAAACGTAGCTGCCACGGGCGCTGGAGTCAATCCACTGGAGCTTGCGAAACGGGCGGGATAGAATGCGCCTTTTTGGTTTGAGGCAGATCATGCAGGGGCTGAAACGCAGGCTGACGTACGTTGTACTGTATGAAGGACTTGCGCTGGTATTGCTGAGTATTACCTTCAATGTGCTGTCGGATGAGGGGCTGGCGCACGCGGGTGTATTAGGTGCACTGACCGTGTTGATCGCGGTCAGCTGGAATTTCATCTACAACCTGCTGTTCGAATGCTGGGAAGCCCGTCAGACCACGCGGGGTCGCAGCCTCGTGCGCCGTGTCGGTCATGCGGCTGGTTTTGAAGTCAGTTTATTGCTGTTAACGCTGCCTCTGTTTGCCTGGTGGCTGCAGCTGAGTCTGTTTGACGCGTTCCTCCTTGATGCCGGCCTGACGCTGTTTTTCGTGTTTTTTACCTTTATCTACAACTGGGGGTTTGATCGCGTATTCGGTCTTCCTCTGGCAGCCCAGTAGCTGTTACTGGACTGCTGATGTCCTGCGCCATCGCATGGGTGATTGCCCGGTCCAACGCTTGAATGCGCGGCAAAAGGCGGCTGGCTCGGCGAAGCCGGTTTGCTCTGCCACTTCCTGAATACTCAAGTGCTCGTTGTTGAGCAGCTTCATGGCAAAGTCCTGTCGCAAGGATTCCTTGATCATCCTGATCGATGTACCTTCATCTTGAAGACGGCGACGCAAGGTTCGGGGGGTTATCAGCAGATGTCGGCTGATATCCTCAAGATCGGGCATGCTGTCCAGATCGTGCCGCTGCAGCAGGACCTTTACGCGGGTTTGCAAACTGCTGTCACGTACCGGTCGACGCAGTATCACCGCGGGGCAGTCCTGCAGGAAAGAGTCCAGCTCACTTGCATTTCGGACGATCGGCAGTTGTAGAAAACGCGGGTGCATGCAAAACCCGCAGCGCTCCTGTTCGTATAGCAACTCACCCAGAAACATGGCGCGGTATGACGCGGCATGACCAGGGGTAGGGTAGGCGAAACTGGTACTTGCCACGGGAATCTGCTGACCGACCAGCCAACTCGCGAAACGCTGCCACATCAACAGCATGAACTCCTGCAGCAGGTGATCCGGGTCTTCTCCGTCATGCTTCAGGTGCAGGCTGTAAAACACCAGCGAGGCATCGTCATCAGGATCAAGCCCAATATCGAGATCATCCGTAACCGCCCGATAAAAGCGGGCACTCTGGCGCAACATGCCGCCCAGTGTTTTGGCCCCGCAGGCCAATTCTGCCATCAGTGCAAATACACCTCTTCTGCAAATACTTGGCGATAGCCCCATGAACTCGCAATGGGTAAAGCGCCAAACGGCACGGATGAGATCACTCAATTGTTGCTCGGTGAGCAGCATTTCAGGGCGATTGACCCAGTCCACTGGAATACTGGCCTCGTGAAGCAAGGTATCACGACACGCGCCACGCCGCAGTGCACCGCTGAGGCAAGCATTGATGAAATGGTTGGCGATGTGCGCCTTGTGGGAAGGGCGTGGAAGCTCATGTACTGACATCTCGCCATTGTGCAGAACGGTTCAGGTCATGCCAAGCATTCTGCAAAGCTGCGTCAGCATTTGGCCATTTTGATCAATTAAAACGACCGGTATTGTCATTCAAAGCGCCTTTTTAAAGGCATTAAATGGCCCTAATGGTCAACCGGCCGGTGGCCCCGAGTAAAAACAACAATAAAGGGCTTAGTATGAATACACAGATGCACAACCTGAATCATGAAGCGGCAGAGGACGAGGATCGCGCGCTGTTTCAGGAAATGGTCAGACGCATTCTGCAGCAGGAAGTGGCACCTGACTATGAAGAATGGGAAGCGGCACACCAGCTGCCGCGAGAAGTCTGGTGCAAACTGGGTGAGGCCGGGTTGCTGGGTGTTGATCTGCCCGAGGCACTGGGCGGCTCGGGGGCCGGGGTTGAGATCTGCCTGATGATCTGTGAAGAGATCTCCCGGCAGGGGTTTGGTGGTTTGGCCAGCGGCTACAACATCCACGCCAACATTGTGATCCCCTATCTGCTGCATCTTGGTTCTGACGCTCAACAACAGTATTGGCTGCCACGCATGGCCAGTGGTGAGGTACTGGGTGCCATTGCCATGACCGAGCCGGGTGCCGGCAGTGATCTGGCTGCGATGCGTACCACCGCTGAAAAGGTTGAGTCAGGCTGGAAGTTGAATGGCACCAAGGTGTTCATCACAAACGGTCAGCTGGCGGATATGGTGATTGTCTGTGCCAAGACTGACCCGACCGCCGGTGCCCGGGGTGTATCGCTGTTTCTGGTTGATACGCGCCTGCCGGGATTCTCACGCGGCAAGTCAATCCGCAAGATCGGTCAGCACGCCAGCGATACTGCGGAGCTCTTCTTTGATGATCTCATCGTGCCCGACGAGGCCCTGCTGGGAGACGCCGGGAAGGGGTTTGCCTATCTGATGCAGGAACTGCCACGTGAGCGTTTGGGTGTTGCTGCTCAGGCTCTGGGTGCCATCGAAGGGGCCTTGCAGCTGACGCTGGAATACGTTCAGGAACGTCATGCCTTTGGTCAGCGCATCGCTGATTTCCAGAACTCACGCTTCACGCTGGCACAGGTGCGTGCCGAGCTGGAAATGGGACGTGCCTATTTCAATCAGTGCCTGCAACGCTACAGAGCAGGGCAGATGAGTCCTGTCGATGCCGCCACATTGAAGCTGATGCTCAGCGAGATGCAGTGCACCAGCATCGATCGTTGCCTGCAGCTGTTCGGCGGTTATGGCTACACACTGGAATACCCCATTTCCCGCTTTTACGTGGATGCGCGCATCCAGACCATTTATGCCGGTACTTCCGAAATCATGAAGGAAGTCATTGCCCGCGACATGCTTGGCCGTGTGGCCTGACAGAACAATAAGAGGATTTTACGATGAGCGAGACTCTCATGTTGCAGGATGTAGTGATCGTCGCCGGGGCCCGCACGGCAATTGGTGGCTTTGGTGGCAGCCTTGCAGCCTATACACCGGCCGAACTGGGTACTTTTGCAGGCCGCGCAGCTATTGAACGTGCCGGAGTTGATGCCGGCGAGATCGATCACGCCGTGTTTGGACATATCATCACAACGAGCCCGCAGGATGCCTACCTGTCACGTCATATTGCGCGCAACTGTGGTTTGCCGGACAGCTCGGCTGCATTGAACGTTAACCGCCTGTGTGGCTCTTCCGTTCAGTCCCTGATTTCGGCGGCGCAAATGATCCAGTCCGGTGCCAGCCGTATTGCCCTGGCCGGTGGGGCGGAGAGCATGAGCCAGGGTGCCTATCTGTTGCCGAAAATGCGCTTTGGGCAGCGTATGGGGGATGCTCCTGCGCTGGATATGACAGTCGGCATTCTGAGTGATCCCTTCGACAGTGGCCATATGGGGATCACGGCAGAAAATATTGCACAGCAGTATGGGTTTACCCGTGAGCAACTGGATCAATATGCCTGTGACAGCCACCACAAGGCTGCGGCGGCCATTGACGCTGGTTATCTCACCGATCAAATCGTCCCGGTACCCGTGCGAAAGGGCCGCGAAACCCTGCCGTTTTTCATTGATGAGCATGTCCGCCCCGATGTGGACTTTGCTGGTCTGCAGCAGCTGCGTCCGGCCTTTAAAAAGGATGGTATTGTCACGGCGGGTAACGCATCGGGCATTAACGATGGCGCGGCTGCACTGGTTATGACATCAGCTCAGGAAGCGGAGCAGCGTGGGCTTAAGGCCAGGGCGCGTTTTGTCAGTTATGCCTTTGCGGGAGTGGAGCCTCACTTGATGGGACTGGGGCCGATTCCGGCAGTCAAAAAGGCTCTGCAACAGGCCGGGCTCTCCATCACTGACATTGACCTGATCGAATCCAACGAGGCATTTGCAGCGCAGGCAATGGCGGTTGCGCAAAGTCTTGAGTTCGATCCGTCACGTGTGAACGTCAATGGTGGTGCGATTGCACATGGACACCCGGTGGGAGCCACCGGCTCCATCATTACGCTCAAGGCACTGTATGAACTGGAGCGTCAGGGTAAACGCCGAGCGCTGATTACCATGTGCATCGGCGGTGGTCAGGGTATTGCGTTGATTATCGAGCGACTGGAGGGGTGAAAATGGGTAACCAGCACACATCAAAACCTGTCCGCAGGGTTGCCGTGATCGGTGCCGGTGTTATGGGCGCTGGCATTGCTGCTCAGGCCGCCAATGCAGGTGCTGACGTACTGTTGCTTGATATTCCGCCAAGAGATGTCGCTCCAGACGCGCCTGCCGCCGAGCGCAATGCAATTGCGGCGGGTGCCGTTGAAAGAATGCTCAAGGCCGGTGCTGCAGGCGCTTTTATGGACACTACGGTCGCAGAGCGCGTGCAGGTCGGCAATACGGAGGATGATCTCTACAGGCTGAAAGACGCTGACTGGATTGTTGAGGTGGTGGTTGAGCGCCTTGATGTCAAACAGGACCTGTATCGACGGATCGAAGCGGTGCGTGCACCCGATGCGATTGTTTCGTCCAACACCTCCACGATCCCCTTGGCAACCCTGATGGAGGGGATGCCTCAAAGCCTGCGTGAGCACTTTGTGGTAACCCATTTTTTCAACCCGCCACGCTACATGCGCTTGCTGGAGCTTGTCAGCTCTGAGGATACGCGCCCGGAGGTGGCGGAACGGGTGCGATTATTCATCGATCATGGCATGGGTAAAACGGTGATTCACTGCAATGACCGTCCGGGCTTTATCGCCAACCGATTGGGTGTCTACTGGATGCAGGTTGCGTTGCAGGAAGCCATCGCGATGGGGTTGAGTGTTGAGGACGCCGATGCAGTGATGCAGGTGTGCGGATTCCCGAAAACCGGCATTTTCGGGCTTTGGGACCTAGTCGGAATCGATCTCATGCCTGAAGTGACAGCGAGTCTGGCACGCCTGCTGGAAGAGGATGATCCGTTCCAGACATACGCCGGTGCTATGCCTGTGATTGAACATATGCTGGCCAGGGGCTGGCACGGTCGAAAGGGCAGAGTTCTGCAGGGGTTCTATCGACAGTTCACGGATTCTGATGGCCGCAAACAGCGTGAAGTGCTTGATCTGGTCGCACTGGAACACCGGGCACCGGAACCTGTAACGCTTCAATCCGCTGGGTTGAAGTCTGGGCAAATCAGCGAATTACTGGCCAGCGATGATCAGGGGGGGCTTTATGCCTGGCGAGTGCTGTCACGGGTGCTGGACTACGCCACGCGGCTGGTGCCGGACGTAGCCGATGCAATTGATGCGATCGACGCCGCCATGCGACTGGGCTACAACTGGCTATTCGGCCCGTTTGAGTTGTTGGATCGAATCGGGGTCAGTGCGTTTGCTGCACGTGTGCAGGATGAAGGTCGGTCCCTTTCGACGTTTGTCCGTAATGCGTCTGGGCAACCTTGCTACAAAAATGCCGAACAGCTGGACTGGCAGGGTCAGTACCGTCCGATCTCCAGAGATGCAGGGATCATTGACTGGCAGAGCATTGTGGCCCGCCCAGCCATTCATGCGTTCGAACGCAGTGTGCTGCGGGACTTGGACCAGGATATCTGGTGTCTTGAGTTCAGCCACAAGGTGAATGCTCTCAGCAGCGTGCTGCTGGATGAGATTGAAACAGCCCTGGCCGAAGCCATTGCCGCTGATAAAGGGCTGGTGCTGTACAGTGCCAGTGGCATTTTTGCTGCGGGTGCTGACCTTAAGGAGTTTGTCGCCATGACAACTCAGGAAGGTGCCATTGATCGCTATATCCGTCGCGGGCAGCAGCTGTTCATGGCCATTCGCCAGGCACCTGTTCCGGTTGTTGCCGCCGTGGCGGGCAAAGCGCTCGGCGGGGGGCTTGAATTGATGTTTCACTGTCATGCCGTGCAGGCGCATGCCGAATCACAGCTGGGGCTGGTGGAAAACAGCGTCGGCATTGTTCCGGGATGGGGCGGATGTCGTGAATTGTTGGCCCGCAGTGCAGAGCGGTTCGGTGGTTCAGAGGCAATCCAGCATACATTTACATTGATCCGTGAGGCCTCTGTCACCGCTTCGGCGCTGCAGGCGCGTCAATGGGGCTTTCTGCGCGACAGTGATGGCATCAGCATGAACCGTGATCGCCTGTTGTCGGATGCGCTGGCGCTGTGCAGGCAGTTGCGCGATGCGCCCGAACACAGGCAGCCAACGCTGTCGGCGCTGCAGCACTGCGTACCAGCCAAACCACTTGCTGTTGAGGGCTATCAAGCGGTACTTGAACAGCACCTGCTTGACCTGTTGAACCTGGCAAGCGAGCCCGGCTGGTTTGATCGCTTTGCTGACCACGAGCGGCGCTGCAATCTGGCGTTGCTGCAGTACCCCGAGTCCGTTCAGCGTATGCAGGCCTTGCTGGAAACAGGTCGCCCGTTGCGTAACTGAGCGGGTTTAAATGCCTGGGTAAAAAAATAATAACGAGAGGTGAATATGAATTCGGAAGCTCAAACCCAAAAGCAGATTGATCGAGCCAATCGCAATACCATCGGGGATGCTCTGCACAGGGCTGTGGTGCAGTATCCTCAGCAGATTGCCCTGGAGTATGCCGACCGCTGCTGGTCCTATCGTGAGCTGAACGCGGCCGTCAATAAAGTCGCAAACCACATGCTGGCGCAGGGGCTTAACAAGGGGGACCGTGTTGCCGCGTATGGAAAAAACTCTGATGCCTACCTGATTCTCTGGCTTGCCTGCACCCGTGCGGGTCTGATCCATGTGCCCGTGAATTTTTCACTGACCGAACGTGAGCTGGTGTATGTCCTGACGCAATCGGGTGCACGCGCCCTGTTTGCAGACGACAGCCTCAAGGGGCACATAGATGCTGTATGCGACCAGCTGAACCTGAGCATACAAGGCAGCTTGCACAGTAACGCCAGGGTGGAAGGTAAAACCGATGTGCTGATGGTGGCACAGGGCGCCGGAAGTGAGCACCCGCCGGAGCTTGTACTGGATGAGAATGACGTGGTCCAGATTTTGTACACCTCCGGTACAACGTCAGATCCAAAGGGCGCGATGCACACGCACCGCTCCCTGATGGCTGAATATGTAAGCTGCCTGTTGCATCTGGATATCAAGAAGACCGACCGCTGTCTGGCGGCACTGCCGCTGTATCATTCCGCTCAGATGCATGTGTTTACCATGCCGGCCCTGTTATCGGGTGCCTACACTTGCCTGCTGGATACACCGACCCCCGAGCTGATACTGCAGCAGCTTAAACAGAAGCGGTTGAACAGCTTCTTTGCACCTCCTACCGTTTGGATCGCGTTGCTGCGCCATCCGCAGTTTGTCGAATCAGAGCTGCAGCATTTGCAGAAGCTGTATTACGGCGCATCCATCATGCCGGAGCCCATCGTGAAAGAGTTGGGTGAGCGTCTGCCCGACTCCGGGCTTTATAACTGCTATGGGCAAAGTGAAATTGCACCCCTGGCCACGGTGTTGACACCGGAAGAGCATGCTGAGCGGCCCGCATCCTGCGGTCGTCCCATTTTCAATGTTGAAACACGGATTGTTGACCCTGCGACCGGCGAAGAGTGTGCGCCAGGGCAACAGGGTGAGCTGGTGCACCGGTCGCCACAGTTGATGGTCGGGTACTGGGACAAGCCCGAGCAAACCGAAGAGGCCTTTGCCGGTGGCTGGTTTCACTCGGGTGATCTCGGTTATCGCGATGAGGAGGGCTACATCTGGATTGTGGATCGCATCAAGGACATCGTGAATACCGGTGGGGTGCTGGTTGCCAGTCGCGACGTTGAGGAAGCGCTTTACACGCACCCTGACGTCGATGAAGTGGCGGTGATTGGCGTGCCGGATGAAAAATGGATTGAAGCCATTGCAGCGGTTGTCGTACTGCGACCTGAAGCCGATCCGAATGCGGAGAGCTTGATCCGTCATGCCAGAGAAAACCTGGCGCCCTTCAAGGTACCCAAGCACGTGCATTTTGTGCAGCAGTTGCCCAAAAACACGTCCGGAAAGCTTCTGAAACGAGCACTTCGTCAACAGTTCTCGGATTTCTAGCCTGACGTAATCGCATCTGGGGCCGGTCAGGTTCCAGATGCTGAATTCCAAGGAAATTGCTATGCGACCCGAACCTTGTGTCCGCAGGGATGTTCACGGCTCTGTGATGGTGATCAGAATCGTCAATCCTGCCAGAAAGAATGCACTTGATATTAATGCATATACATTACTTTCGGAGTTTTTAAGCCAGGCAGAAAAAAATGCCGAAATAAAATCCATTGTGATCACCGGACATGAAGAATATTTTTGCAGCGGTCATGATGTTGAGGATTTTATTAATAATCCAATACAGAACGAATCGCATCCGGTATTTAAGTTCATGCTCAGGATGAGTCAATGCAAAAAGCCAATAATCGCGGCTGTTGAAGGTTTTGCAGTCGGTATTGGTGTGACGCTGCTTTTGCATTGCGATCTGGTTTATGCAGGACGAAGCAGCTTCTTCAAAATGCCGTTTACGAGCCTTGGGCTGTGTCCTGAGTTTGCCGCAACATTCATTATTCCAAACTTTTCAACTCACTGTATTGCAACGGAGTTGCTTGTCCTTGGCCGAACCTGGAAAGCGAATCGGTTCTGTGAAAAGGGTTTTTTAAATGAGCTGTGTGAGGATGGCGAAGCCTTCAATGCTGCGATGAAAAGTGCAGAGGAGCTTGCTTTGTTACCAAGCGAAGCCGTTATTAGAACAAAGCAGCTGATAAAGAATAATTTCTCGCATAATTCAGAAAAGAGTATGCGGGAAGAGTTGGCTCAACTCATTGAGCTTTTTGGAAGTGGATCTTTCAATAAAAAACCAAAATAAAAAGGAAACACAATGTTTAAGACAATAAAAAAATATGGTATGGGCCTTTCCTTGAGGGTGTTCAAAACTCTGTGTCAGCCAACCAGCCTTATAGGCTGATGTGATGTTCCAAGCGCCCTGGGAAGTGGATGGCCATCTGTGACAGCGT
>NZ_JBEPQA010000032.1:0-34189 GCF_040547585.1 Marinobacterium sp. MBR-111 | reverse complement strand
AGCAGTAGGTGAAGCATCAACCAGATAATCCGATGAGATGCCGGTCTGTCTCACTCTCATGCAAAGGTAAGATCAACCATTTAATCCGCTTACCCGAGAAATTGAAGCGCGACTCTGATACTAATGATCAGCGCGTAAGTTCGTTGACTACAGCGTCGAATCTCCCAATTCATCCCGGTTAACTATGTCTAAAAACAGAAGAGTATAGAGTTTGTGAAAATTTCGCAGGTACAGGAAAATAATGTAATTCCGATCACTACCTGCGCACGTGTGCTGACACGTCTGCCCAACCTGGAGGCGAATGATAGCTTGGACGAGTTGCTATCTTGAAATATCGCGATCAGTTAAGTCCAAGTGGGTGGAAACTGACACTTACATATTTATGATTTTCGGAACATTCTGGGCGTAACCCCAGTCCACTGTTTAAAGGCACGAGTGAATGATGCTGGCTCTGAATACCCCAACTTTCTAGCTATTTCTGATATCGGTAATGAGGGACGGCTAAGATAGTGAATAGCGGTATTACGGCGTAAGTTATCCCTCAGCTCTTGAAACGAGGTTCCTTCTTCTGTCAACTTTCTTCTCAGCGTACGCGGTGTCACATGCAGAGCAGATGCTATGCACTCCATATCTGCATCAAATGATCCTGTTCTATTTTCGATCTGGTCCAGTACTTTGCGTGTAAAGGCTGGAAAATAAGCTTGGCGCATGAACCATTCCAACGGAACTCGGCGCAGATA
This sequence comes from Marinobacterium sp. MBR-111, assembly GCF_040547585.1. Lineage (NCBI taxonomy): Bacteria > Pseudomonadati > Pseudomonadota > Gammaproteobacteria > Oceanospirillales > Oceanospirillaceae > Marinobacterium > Marinobacterium sp. MBR-111. Next base: position 33,449 of record NZ_JBEPQA010000032.1, on the reverse strand, counting down.
CGCTCGTATTGATTTGGGTGTCTGAACAACAGGCAGGTTAAGTAGTTCTGCATCAAAAAAAAATCCGGTTTCAGATTGATTGAATCGTACTGTGCAGGGAAACAATAGACGATATTCCGTACTGTGTTCAGGTTGAGGGTAGGAGAAGTGGATTTCCTTAAGTTTGATGCGTTGTCCTGTCAACCAGCTAGGAAAACGGTGCCAAATAAGCATCAAAAACTCGCTTAACAAATGATAGGCATCCTTGTCCGGTTCTGTTAATTTCATTGAGAAAACGGCTGTACCTTCATTAAGTCTGAAGCTCAAATCTATGGCATCAGTCAATAAGTTATAAAATTGACGGATATGTTGATAAACGGATTTAAGATTCTGGCAGTGGACGGCCTGTTTTGCCATTAGATTAAAAACACCATAACGAGATGGCACAGATCCAAGCCCAAGGAATTCATCATCACCGTCTCGCATAACGGCAAGCATCAAGCGGGCAAACTGATTAGGTGTAACCCTCAGTTGCCTACAATTCAATATGTCCTCACAAAGACCTGCTTCATCCAGTATTGCTGAGCAGTCCAGGCCCATTAGTGCTGCTGACGCAATGGCACTGCGAGGGTAGTGGGTTGATATGGAAAGATGCTCGATACTCATCGTTTTGACCTATGGAAATTGCAGCGTATTCGCAAGGGGTGGAACTCGTGATTGGAAAGTTTCATTGAGGGTTCCGTGTCCGAAAATGTTAATTTTTAGGCCATGGCGGTCATTGTGACACAAGTGCAATCAGATGAGACTGTGGCAACAGAAATGTCGGCCCAGGTCCTCAACATACTTGCCATTTATCCTAATAGTAACTGATGCCTGGGCGGTGTTAGCACACCTATAAAGGAAAATTCCTATGCAAAAACGTGAGGTAGTTGTTGTCAGTGGTGTTCGTACCGCTATTGGTAGTTACGGTGGCAGCTTGAAAGGCTATGCTCCCCATGAGTTAGCCACTCTAGTAGCCAAGGAGACGATCAAGCGAGCAGGGATTGCCCCCGAGGAAATTCATCAAAGTGTATTTGGTAATGTTTTACCGACTGAGCCACGTGATTTTTACTTGGCTAGGCTTGCGGCCGTAAATGCTGGTGTCCCGGAATCTTCTCCTGCAATTGGAGTTAACCGCCTGTGTGGTAGTGGTCTGCAGGCCATTCTGACTGCAGCCCAACAAATAGAGTTGGGTATCAGCAAAGCGGTTATTGCCGGGGGAGTTGAGTCCATGAGCCGTGCACCTTATCAGCTTCCTACCACTCGTTTCGGTCAACGGATGGGAGATGGCGTATTAGTGGACCCTGTTGTTGGTGTGCTCCATTGCCCTTTCGACAATGTGCATATGGGAATAACGGCTGAAAATGTTGCTGAGAAATATGGTGTAACCCGTGAGCAACAAGATGCTTTGGCAGTTAGAAGTCACAATCGTGCCCAGAATGCAATTGAACGAGGCTACTTCAAAGGCCAAATACTCCCTGTCGAGGTAGGAGGGCGCAGAGGGTCAATTATGTTCGATACCGATGAGCATGTTCGTGTTGATTGCTCTGTTTCTGACTTGTCCAAACTGAAGCCGGTTTTTAAAAAAGATGGTTCTGTGACCGCTGGTAACGCGTCTGGTATGAACGACGCCGCCGCAGCCATCGTGATGATGGATCGCCATGAGGCTGAGGCTCAGGGCATCAAGGCAATGGCGCGCCTGGTGGATTATTCCGTCGTGGGCATCGATCCGAAGATCATGGGTATCGGCCCTGTTCCGGCGATCCAGGAGGTGCTGGAGCGTAACAATCTCAACGTTAAGGATATCGATGTCTATGAAGTCAACGAAGCTTTTGCTGCCCAGGCACTGGCGGTATCCCAGCTGTTGGACCTGCCACGCGAGCGTGTAAACCCTAATGGTAGCGGCATATCTTTGGGTCACCCAATCGGTGCGACTGGCGCGGTAATCACGGTGAAAGCCTTGTATGAGTTGGAACGTATAAATGGCCGCTATGCCATAGTCAGCCTGTGCATCGGCGGTGGCCAGGGTATAGCAGCACTGTTTGAGCGTCCTTAATCAATAATATTGAACACTGGGTAATAAAGCGTGATGTCGGTTCTATTTGTCCATCAACGGTCTCTTTTTCCCAGAATGAATAACGAATTTAGATTGTCTGCAGATGGCTAGGCAAGTTGCACCTTGGGGCCAGCGATGGCTCATCTTTTTTCACTGCGGGCATGAACGAGGTATAAGAATATGTTTAGCGGTCAGGCAGTAAGCCTTAACGCGCTCGAAAATGATCTGGTTGAATTGATACTGGACCTTAAAAATGAATCCGTTAACAAACTCAACACCTTAACTTTAAGCGAGCTGGATCAAGCGGTCAGCCTGCTGGAGTCCAGTGATGTGAAGGGACTACTGATAATTAGCGCCAAGCCCGCTTTTGTCGTAGGTGCCGACATCACCGAGTTTCAAGGCATGTTCTCACTGAGCACGGCTGATCTCCACCAACGTATCAGCGAAACGCATGCACTTTTCTCTCGACTGGAGGCGTTGCCGTTCCCGACCGTTGCCGCTATCAATGGCATGGCGCTGGGCGGCGGTTTCGAGTTGGCACTGAGTACTGATTTCCGTGTCTTGGCTAGCGATGCTCGCGTGGGTCTGCCGGAAGTTACCTTGGGTATCTGTCCGGGCTGGGGTGGCACTGTACGCCTGAGCCGCCTTATCGATGCCGCTGCTGCGACTCAGTGGATGCTGACCGGCAAGCCGCAGAAGGCCAAGGCTGCGCTGGAACTGGGCGCCGTTGACCGCGTTGTTGAGGTATCTGATCTGCGTACCGAAGGTGTGTCTCTGCTGCAGTCCGCCGTGAAGGGAGAAACGGACTACCTGGCCAAACGCCAGAGCAAACAGCAGGTTCTGGAAAATGGTGCAGAACTCAAGGCTATGGCTGTGCAGATGACCAAAAAGCTGGATCCGAACTATCCGGCACCGCACAAGATTCTGGAGCTGGTGTCCAATCACGTCACGCTGCCGTTTGCTGAAGCGCTGGTCAGTGAAGTAGATGCTTTCGTCGCTTTGGCCAAGTCTGATGCCGCCAAGTCTCTGGTTGGCCTGTTCATGAATGATCAGCTGTTGAAGAAAAAAGCACGTGGCTGGATTAAACAGGCGACTCCGGTGAAAAAGGGCGCCGTACTGGGTGCTGGCATTATGGGTGGTGGCGTAGCCTACCAGTCTGCTTCTACCGGGACACCGATCCTGATGAAGGATATTCGCGACGAAGCCCTTAAACTGGGTATCAACACCGCTACCGGCCTGCTCAACAAGCAGATCGAAAAAGGCCGTCTGGACGAAGCAGGCAAGCAGAAAGTCCTTGGCTCTATTCAGCCGACCCTTGAATACATCGATTTCCACGATGTGGATATTGTCGTGGAGGCGGTGGTGGAAAATCCGACCGTTAAAGCAAGTGTACTTGCGGAAGTCGAAAAGTCCGTTCCTGAAAATGCAGTACTGACTTCCAATACTTCTACCATCTCCATCGACCAGCTGGCCAAGAGCGTTTCCCGCCCGGATCAGTTCTGCGGTATGCACTTCTTCAACCCGGTACACGTAATGCCGCTGGTGGAAGTAATACGTGGCAGCCAGACCAGTGATGAAACTATCGCGCGAACCGTCGCCTATGCTGCCGCTATGGGTAAAACCCCGATCGTGGTGAACGACGGTCCGGGATTTCTGGTGAACCGCATTCTGTTCCCGTATTTCAATGCCTTTAACCGCCTGCTGGTCGATGGCGTGGACTTTGAGCGCATCGACCGAGTGATGGAAGGTTTCGGCTGGCCGATGGGCCCGGCGTACCTAGCCGATGTGGTCGGTATAGACACTATGGTACACGCAGATCATGTGATGCAGGAGGGTTTCCCAGGTCGAATGGGGCATGACGCTGATGTGGTCGCGGAAGCGTTGCTGGATGCCCAGCATTTGGGGCAGAAAAACGGCAAGGGCTTCTACAGCTATGGCAAGGATGAAAACGGCCGTCGCTTCAAGAAAGCCTCTGCGGTAGCACAGGACCTGATTGATATCCGCATCAAAACCAAGGTTGAGCTGACCGATCAGGACATCATCGATCGTTTGATGATCCCGATGTGTCTGGAAACGGTACGCTGTCTGGATGATGGAATCGTGGAAACACCTGCAGAAGCCGATATGGGCCTGATTCTGGGGCTGGGATTCCCGCGCTTCCGCGGTGGCGCGCTGCGTTATATCGACACCCTGGGTCTCGACGAGTTTACCCGTCGTGCTGAAGCGCACCAGGTCAATGGCCCGCTGTATGAGCTGACCGAAGGTTTCAAGGCACGTCTGGCTGAAGGCCGCACCTATTATTGATGATCGCGTCCCGGCTGCTTGGGCAGCTGGGTGTCAAAAACACAAGAGGCTTGCAGCCAAGGTGCTGGAAGCCGGGATCAGAAAAGCATGAACGAATACAAACACCCCCTAACTGATGCTGAATTTGTCCTCAACGAAGTCGTCGGTTTCGATGCCCTCTGTGCCGAAAACGGCTTTGACGACATCAACGCTGAACTGGCATCCGTGATCCTGACGGAAGCCGGCAAGTTCGGTACTGGCGTGCTGTCTCCGCTGAACGTGGTGGGTGATACCCAGGGCGTTAAGCTGACAGATAAAGGTGTGGAAGAAACGCCTGGGTTTAAGAACGCCTACCAGCAGTTCGTTGAAGGTGGTTGGAATTCCTTGATTGCAGATGAAGCCTTCGATGGTCAAGGCCTGCCCAACGTATTGGGCACCGCCGTCAATGAAATCTGGCAGTCTGCCAACATGGCGTTTGCCCTTTGCCCTATGTTGACTCAGGGTGCAGTTGAAGCTATTGCACACCACGGTAGTGACGAGTTGAAACAAACCTACCTGCCGAAGATGATCTCCGGCGAATGGACCGGCACCATGAACCTGACCGAGCCGGATGCGGGTACCGATCTGGCGGCGATCAAAACCAAGGCAGTTCCGAATGGCGATCATTACCTGATCACCGGTCAGAAAATCTTCATCACCTGGGGTGACCACCAGATGACTGACAACACCATCCACTTGGTGCTAGCGCGTCTGCCGGATGCACCGGCGGGTGTGAAGGGTATCTCTCTGTTTGTCGTGCCCAAGTTCCTGCTTGATGAAAACGGCAACCTAGCAGTCTGTCGGATTAACGGGGCTCAACGAAGTGATACAGCCCTCGCCCTTAATTACCCGTGATCACCCCCGTAGAGGCGGCCACTGAACGTTAGTCGCGATGATCAAAGCCTCACAGCGACTCGTGGGCACCCTGTCAGTCTCTTCAGCCTGCCGCCAGGCGGTGCATCCGTTTGATATTCCATGCCAGTGTGGCCAGACGCCACTCACCACTGACTTTATCCAGCCCCCTGAGTGAGAACTGCCTGAACCCCATCACGTGTTTGATGATGCCGAACACCGGCTCCACGGTATGTTTGCGCAGCGCATAACGGACCCGTCCCGCCTGTGTTTTCAGACGATAGGCCATCTGCTCAACGGGATCTTCACTGTCCGGTGCCATCGCCTCGGCCGCAAAACGCTCGAACAGTGGCTGGTGGTGGACGTCTCGTTTCATGGCAATAAGAGGCTCAATACCTTGCTGGCCGCACACCTTAACATTCTCAGCACTGAAGTAACCGGTATCCGCCAGCAGATGGGTCACCTTGCCCAATGAGGCTGGCAAGGCGGTCAATGCGTTCAGCAGTGGCATGACTTGTTGCTTGTCATTCGTCGCTTGCGTGACGTGTACAGAGGTGACCAGCATGCTCTCAGTATCCACCACTGCCTGGGCGTTATAGCACTGATCAAAACCCTTACCCGTGACCGGCATGATGCGTGACTGTGGATCTGTGAGATTCACCTGATCCTTATCGCGTGGACCTCCCATCGGAGGCTTGGGGTCACGCCCACGCGGCTTTTTACCTGCCTTTCGCTGTGCATCGCGTTTGGCTATTTTATCCTGGTAAGCGGTTTGCTCTGCGGCATCCCGTTCTTGCGCACGGGCTTCGATTTTGAGCTTTGCCTCTGCAATGGCCGCCAAACGGGCTTCACGCCGCGCGATTTCGGCCGGAATGTCCATACCATCGGTCGCGACATCGTTGTCGGCCGCCTCGGCCCGTTGAATCAAGGCGTTTACCTCGGTCTTGAGCTGAGCCTCCAGCTTCTTGGCATGTCCATAGGACAGCGCCTTGTGCTTGCTGGCATTGGCTTTAACCTTGGTGCCATCGAGGGCGATGGTGCCGAACTTGAGCAGCTTCATCTCACGTGCCAGCAACAGTACCTGAACAAACAGTTGCTCCAGTTCGGGTAGAAAGCGACGGCGGAAAGTGGCCAGCGTATCGTGGTCGGGATGGGTGTTCGCGGCCAGGTAGCGGAATGCAATCGAGTCGTAGGTGGCGCGTTCGATCTTGCGGCTGGAGATCACGCCAGTGGCGTAGCCGTAGATCAGCAGGCTCAGCAATACCGCAGGATGATGCGCCTTATGGCCTCGGCCAGCATACTGCTGTGTCAGCGCAGACAAGTCCAGCTGCTCGACCACATCGACAACAAAGCGCGCCAAGTGCTCGTCAGGCAACCACTCATCAACCGAAGGTGGCAGCAGGTAATCGGTCTGGCGGTCTACTGGAATAAAGCGGCTCATGATGACGTTCCGGTCGTAGCTCGATGACAGGTGGATTATCTCACAGGGCTATCGAAAACCCGACAGGCTGCTAGGTGCCCGCAATAATGCACACTGTGTGTCTGTTGAGCACAAGCTGGGTATCCACGGCAGCCCGACCTGTGTCATGAGCTTCGGTGATAACGAAGGTGCAGTTGGCTACCTAGTGGGTGAAGCACACAAGGGACTGGCTTACATGTTTACCATGATGAACTGCGCCCGTCAGGCTGTGGGCCTGCAGGGTGTCGCCATTGCCGAGCGCTCCTACCAGCAGGCGCTGGAATACGCCAAGGACCGTCTGCAGGGTACTAAGAAAGACGGTAGTCGTTTCTCCATCATGAAGTTCCCGGATGTGCGCCGTATGCTGATGCAGATGAAGTCCGGTACTGAAGCCATGCGTGCGCTGGTACTGGTCGGAGGGGCAGCTGTTGACCGTGCTGTATGCGCCACTACCGATGCGGCCAAACGCAAGGAGCAGGCACGCCTGGAGCTGCTGACGCCGATTGTTAAAGGATGGATCACCGAACTGGCACAGGAGCTGACCTACCTGGGCACTCAGGTCAACGGCGGCATGGGCTATATCGAAGAAACCGGTTCTGCCCAGCACTATCGTGATGCGCGTATCCTGACCATTTATGAAGGCACCACTGGTATCCAGGCTCTGGACCTGGTGGGCCGCAAAACCCTGATGAATAAGGGTGAAGCCTTGGCTGATCTGCTGGCCGAGATTGAAGAGACGGTTATTGCGCTGGAAGGTGAAGCCGCATTTGCCGAGCAGGGCAAGGCGCTGCGCGAAGCGCTTGAAGCCGGTCAGGAGGCACGTGCCTGGCTGTTGGAAAATGCCGAAGCCGATCCGGCTGCAGCCGGATCGGTCAGCGTACACTTCATGATGCTGTTCGGTTTCCTCTGTGGTGGCTGGCTGATGGGCAAGTCAGCCCTGCGTGCTCAGGCGCTGCTGGAGGCCGGTAATGGCGATCCCGAGTACCTCAAGGCCAAACTGGTTACCGCCCAGTTCTTCTCTGAGCACCTGCTGCCACGTACCAAGGCCAGCCTGGAAACCATCCGTAAGGGTAGTGCCAGCATCATGGCACTGAGCGAAGATCAGTTCTGATCCTGTCGAGTCTGGCCGGGTGGGGCTGAGTACCTGCCCAGCCGCTTAATCCGCGTCCGCCGACATCTGCGCCGGGCAGGCTCAATAACAAGAAAAAGCATCCCGGGCGTGTTTGATAGCCCGAGATATGAGTGAGGTAGAGCATGAAAGTACTTGTCGCCGTTAAGCGCGTCATCGACTACAACGTCAAGGTGCGCGTCAAGTCGGATAACACCGACGTGGATCTGGCCAACGTCAAAATGGCCCTGAACCCATTCTGTGAAATCGCCGTGGAAGAGGCGGTACGCCTGAAGGAAGCGGGTACTGCGTCTGAAGTGGTGGTCGTCTCCATCGGACCCAAGGCCTGTCAGGAGCAGATTCGTACCGCATTGGCACTGGGCGCCGACCGTGGCATCCAGATCGAAACCGATGCCATGCCCGAGTCTCTGGGCGTAGCCAAACTTCTGGTCAAGGTCGTGGAAGAAGAGCGGCCGCAGCTGATGATTCTGGGCAAGCAGTCGATCGATTCCGATAACAACCAGACCGGCCAGATGCTGAGTGCGTTGCTGGATCTGCCGCAGGGTACCTTCGCCTCTGAAGTTAAGGTTGCAGGTGACAAGGTTAACGTGACCCGTGAAGTGGACGGCGGTCTGCAGACAGTAGTCCTGAACCTGCCGGCGATCGTCACCACCGACCTGCGTCTGAACGAGCCGCGCTACGCTTCTCTGCCGAACATCATGAAAGCCAAGAAAAAGCCGCTGGATGTTAAGACCCCGGCTGATCTGGGCGTCGAGCTGAAGGCTCACACCCGCGTGCTGAAAGTGACGCCTCCGGCCGAACGCCAGGCGGGCATCCGCGTCAGCAGCGTGGATGAGTTGGTCGATAAACTGAAAAACGAAGCCAAAGTAATTTAAGGGGGTGATCTGATGGCTATTCTGGTAATTGCAGAACATGACAACAGTACCCTGAAGGGCGCCACACTGAACACGGTTATCGCTGCTTCCCAGATCGGTGGTGAACTGCACCTGCTGGTCGCGGGTGAGGGTTGTGGTGCCGTGGCCGATGCCGCGGCACAGGTGAACGGTGTCAGCAAGGTACTGGTGGCAGACAATGCGGCTTACGGACACCAGCTGGCTGAAAACCTGTCCAAGCTCGTTGCCGAGCTGGGCAAGGATTACAGCCATGTAATCGCATCAGCGACCACCACCGGCAAGAACTTGATGCCGCGCGTCGCCGCACTGCTGGACGTGGCGCAGCTGTCCGACATCACCGCGGTTGAATCGGAGTGCACCTTCCAGCGTCCGATCTATGCCGGTAACGCCATCGCCACCGTCGAGTCGCTGGACCCGATCAAGGTGATCACCGTGCGCGGTACCGCCTTTGACGCTGCCGCCGAAACCGGTGGTTCCGCCAGTGTGGAGGCGGTTTCTGCCGTTCATGACTCGGGTACGTCTGCATTTGTCGGTCAAGAGATGGCGCAGTCCGATCGTCCGGAACTGACCGCTGCCAAGGTAGTGGTGTCCGGTGGTCGCGGCATGGGTAACGGCGAAAACTTCGCCATTCTGGAAAAACTGGCTGACAAACTGGGTGCTGCTTTGGGCGCCTCCCGTGCCGCGGTTGATGCCGGCTTTGTGCCCAATGACATGCAAGTCGGTCAGACCGGCAAGATCGTGGCGCCGGAGCTGTATATCGCCGTAGGCATCTCCGGTGCTATCCAGCACCTGGCGGGCATGAAAGAGTCCAAGATCATCGTGGCGATCAACAAGGACGAGGAAGCACCGATTTTCCAGGTGGCCGATTACAGCCTAGTGGCCGACCTGTTTGAGTCGGTGCCGGAGCTGGAGTCCAAGCTCTAAGGCTGTGCGTTCGATAGATCCCTTGTGCTTTGTTCTTTAGAGTTCAGGGCTAATCTTTTGCGACTGCCGAGCGCATCCTGAGGCGCTTGGAGGGGTACGTTATGCGTGAATCGATGGAATTCGATGTGGTTATCGTCGGGGCAGGCCCGGCGGGCCTGTCCACTGCCTGCCACCTGATGCAGCAGGCGCAGGAAAACGAACAGGAATTGACCGTCTGCGTGGTCGAGAAGGGGTCTGAGGTCGGTGCCCATATCCTCTCCGGCGCAGTGCTGGAAACTCGGGCACTGGATGAGCTCTTTCCTGACTGGAAAGAGAAAGGTGCGCCACTGAACACCGCCGTAACCGAAGACGAGGTCTACTTGCTCACGGATGCCCAAAAGGGCATCAAGGTGACAAGTGCATAACTTGGCAACATCAGTCACGTTGCTGGCTCCCACGAGGGGCTTAGACGAGGCTTGAGCCGTATGCGGGGAAACTCACGCGTACGGTTCTTGGGGGGCTGGGGCGCAGCAATGCGCCTTGGCTACCCGACATGCGACAATCGGTTACGTTTTATGAAGAGGGTAACCGGCTGATTCTGGATTTAAGGCAAGTAACTGGCTTTGTGCGGAGTGAGAATGAGATGGTGATTAAAACAGCTATTACCGAGATGTTCGAAATTAAACACCCGATCATCCAAAGTGGCATGCAAAGAGTGTCTACGGCGGAGCTGGTGTCCAGCGTTGCCAATGCAGGTGCGTTAGGTTTTCTCAGTGCTTTGACACAGCCTAGCCCGGACGCGCTGGCAGACGAAATTGCACGTACTCGGGAGATGACCGATAAACCGTTCGGAGTCAATCTGACCCTCCTCCCGACGCTTAACCCTGTACCCTATGAGGCCTATGCTCAGGTGATCGCGGACTCCGGCGTGCCTGTGGTTGAAACTGCCGGGCGCAGCCCGGGGGCGCTCATGCATATCTTTGAGCAGGCCGGCGTAAAAGTGGTACATAAATGCACATCGATCAAACACGCGAAGAAGGCAGAGGCTTTAGGCTGTGCTGCCGTTACAATTGATGGTTTTGAAGCTGCAGGGCACCCTGGAGAGGACGATGTTACTTCTCTGGTGTTGTTACCTCGGGCGGTAGACCAACTTTCAATTCCAGTCATTGCCTGCGGTGGCTTTGGTGACGCCAGGGGGGTGCTTGCTGCATTTGCGTTAGGTGCTGAAGCTGTTGCTATGGGAACACGCTTCATGGCAACACAAGAGGCACCGATCCATCCAAACGTTAAACGACAGCTTATAGCAGCGTCTGAATTGGATACAAAATTGATCCTGCGATCTTTCCGTAATACGGCTCGGGTGTACGCTAATAGTATCGCGGAGGATGTAGCTCGGATTGAAGGTAAGGGGAATGCTGTGTTCGATGATATAGCCCCTTTGGTTTCCGGCAAGCGAGGCGCTGAAGTTCTGACAAGTGGCGACCTTGAGGCTGGTATTTGGTGGGCTGGCCTTTCATCAGGTCTAGTACACGATGTACCAACGGTAGGTGATTTAATCGAACGTCTTGTCAGTGAATCTACGAAGATACTGCAGCAGAATCTCGTCAGTCGCTTTAGTTAACTCTTTCCTGAGCAGGGTCGCTCTCTTGGTATGGTCGCATCCGAGCGCTCTGCTTTGCTTCCTTATTCATCTAACTTCTTGGGCTCCCCCTGTATCCGTCAACTCATTGATGCCGACTACACTACATAGCTTACAATTTTGTAAAGCAAGACTCATAAGTTGACATTTTTGTAACCAATTTGAATTGAAATTTATAAGATTTTTTCAATTATTTATTTGAAAACAGTTAGTTATAAGGTCTGGCATCAATCCTGCTTTATAGGTAGTAACCTAAGTCGAGGCAGCCATTCTTCGACTTATTCGGTACTTATAAAAACAAAGCAGGAGTTATCGAATATGGCTATGACAGGTGTATTGCGTCCCGGACATGCACAGGTTCGAGTGCTTGATCTTGAAGAAAGTATCAAATTCTATCGTGACGTGCTTGGTTTGGTTGAGACAGGGCGAGATGATCAGGGGCGCGTATATTTTAAGTGCTGGGATGAGCGTGATCACAGCAGTTATATAATCCGTGAAGCAGATCAGGCTGGTATCGATTTTTTCGGTTTCAAAGTGCTGGATGAGGCTACCCTTGACCGGTTAGAGCTCGATCTGAATGCCTATGGCATAGAAACACACCGCCTCCCTGCGGGTGATTTGTTGGAGACTGGAGAGCGCGTTCGATTTACTCTTCCGTCCGGTCACGAAATGGAGCTGTATGCGACTAAAACCGCATGTGGAAACGGCATACCAGTTATCAATCCAGCGCCATGGAACGAAAGCTCCGAGAAAGGTATTGCACCGGTTCGCTTAGATCACACCCTGCTGTATGGGCCCAATATTGCTGAAGTTAAGAAAATATTCATTGATGTGTTGGGCTTCTACCTGGTTGAGCGTGTACTGAGTGAAGACGGCGAGGGTGAAGCAGCCATCTGGTTGTCATGCTCCCATAAAGTGCACGATATTGCCTTCGCCGAATATCCTGAGCCAGGTAAGCTGCATCACTGTTCTTTTCTTATGGAAAGCTGGGAAAAAGTGCTGCGTGCCGGCGACATCATGTCAATGAATGAGGTTGCCGTAGATATTGGACCCACTCGCCACGGAGTTACCCGTGGGTGCACCATCTATGCCTGGGATCCTTCAGGCAACCGTTTTGAAACCTTTATGGGCGGTTATCAGCCCTATCCTGATTATGAGCCGTTGACTTGGACGTTTGATAATTTCGCTCAGGGACTCGATTACCCCCAGCGTAAATTGCATGAAACATTCCTGACTGTAGTCAGTTAACGCTAATAGCAGACTTTTCTTTCAAAGTGGGTTCGGATAGCTGCCCTTATGGCATCTAGGTACCGACTTTGTTTCTAAAGAGTCAGGGAGAAGAGGTTATTTAATCATGCGCGTTGTTAAGAGCGATACCAAGCGCCAAGGCCTGGGGCACCTAACCAAATATGTCAGGGTGAGAAGTAAGGCCGACTCGCGTTTTGTCGAGTTCGATTTTGCCATTGGTGATCCTTCGCTGTTTGTCGAATTGGTGATGCCCAAGGGCGCCTTCGACGCGTTCTGTGCCACCAACGAAGTGGTGCACATGACAGAAGAGCAGATCCGCGCAGTGGACGCCGAGATGGAGAAGTGGCGTTACGGTGAGGACACCCTGATGTCGCACAACCATGATCACCGTGACGATTGATGTCACCCCTTCCTTCGATTGATAACAACAACTAAACGGGAAAGAGTTCAATGACCATTGAAATCAAGACCTCAACGCTGGAGCCGGTGCGCAACACCTTCGCGCATATCGAAAAACGCTTTGGTGACAAGCCCGCAACACGCTATCAGGAAGCGACCTACGATGTGCAGGCCGAGACCAACTTCCACTACCGCCCGCTGTGGCAGCCGGAGCATGAGCTCAACGATGTCGGCCGCACCGCGCTGGTGATGAACGACTGGTATGCCTTCAAGGATCCGCGCCAGTTCTACTACGGCACCTACGTGCAGCAGCGCGCGAAAATGCAGGAAGCCGCCGAGAACAGCTACGCTTTTTTCGAAAAGCGCAATCTGGCCAACCATCTGAGCGAGTCGGCTCGCGCTGATGTAATCCGTTACCTGTTGCCGCTGCGCCATCTGGAGCACACCGCCAACCTTAATAACATGTATGGCACCGCCTACGGCTACGGTACTGCCATCACTCAGGCGCTGCTGTATGACGGCATGGACCGACTGGGGATCGCCCAGTACCTGTCCCGCATGGGCCTGATTCTCGATGGCAACAGTGGCGATGCGCTGGTGGAAGCCAAGCAGCTGTGGATGGATGCCCCGATCTGGCAGGGCGTGCGTGCTCTGTGCGAAGAGACCCTGGTGACTAAGGACTGGTTTGAGCTGTTCCTGGCGCAGGATCTGGTGATCGATACCCTGGTCAACGAGCTGTTCTACAACCAGCTGGACCAGAAGCTGGTCGCCAACGGCGGTCAGGATATCGCCATGCTGCTTGAGTTCATGCAGGACTGGAGCAAGGACACCAGCCGCTGGGTGGATGCGGTGCTGAAAGTCGCCGCAGCGGAATCCGAACAGAACAAGACACTGCTGGCGCAGTGGATTGAAACCTGGCGTGGCAAGGCAGCAGAAGCCTTTGCACCCGTAGCTGAAGAGATGCTGGGCAGCGATGCGCTGGCCGAGGCTTTGGCTGTACTCGACAAGCGTGTGGCGAAAGCCGGAATCCAGTAAGGAGCAGCATCATGTCAAAAGTCTATATCGCCCTGCAGGACAATGACCTGTCCCGTTACATCGTTGAAGCGATCGAAGAGGACAACCCGGACGTTACCGTTATCCACAACCCGGCCATGATCCGCATCGAAAACGAAGGCTACCTGGTGGTGAACCGGGAAACCGTGGAAGAGAAACTGGGCCGCGACTGGGATATGCAGGAGCTGCATCTGAACCTCATCACCCTGGGCGGCAATGTCGACGAAGACGACGACAAGCTGAGCCTGTCCTGGAACGCATAATAAAAAGGTGAAACCGATGGCTGCAAAAAAACTGAATTTAAAAGAGAAATACAGTCTGCTGACCCGTGATCTGGACTGGGATTTTTCCTATCAGGATCGCAAGGAGGCCTTCCCGTTTGAAGAGTTCGAAGGCATCAAGATCACCGACTGGTCCAAGTGGGAAGACCCCTTCCGCCTGACCATGGATTCTTACTGGAAATACCAGTCTGAAAAAGAGAAAAAGCTCTACGCCATTCTGGACGCCTTCGCGCAGAACAACGGCCAGTTGAACGTGACCGATGCACGTTATGTGAATGCTATTAAGATCTTTTTGACGGCAATTTCACCACAGGAATATCAGGCACATCAGGGCTTTGCCCATATTGGTCGTCAGTATGGCGGCGTGGGTGCGCGAGTTGCCTGCCAGATGCAGTCACTGGATGAACTGCGTCACGTGCAGACTCAGGTTCACGCCATGAGTCAGTACAACAAGTACTTCGATGGCTTCCAGAATTGGTCGCACATGCAGGACCGTGTCTGGTACCTGTCGGTGCCGACCTCCTTCTTTCATGATGCGCGCAGTGCCGGTCCGTTCGAGTTCCTGGTAGCGATCGGCTTCAGCTTTGAATACGTGCTGACCAACCTGCTGTTCGTGCCGTTCATGTCCGGCGCGGCCTATAACGGCGATATGGCCACCGTGACCTTCGGCTTCTCCGCCCAGTCCGATGAAGCGCGTCACATGACCTTGGGCCTTGAGGTGATCAAGTTCCTGCTGGAGCAGCATGAGGACAACGTACCGATCGTGCAGAAGTGGATCGATAAATGGTTCTGGCGTGGTAGTCGTCTGCTGACAGTAGTAGCCATGATGATGGACTACATGCTGCCGAACAAAGTGATGAGCTGGAAAGAAGCTTGGGAAATCTACTTTGAAGAGGCCGGTGGTGCTCTGTTCAAGGATCTTGCTCGCTATGGCATCACCATGCCGAAGTACGCTGATCAGATGGAAAAAGAAAAAGAGCATGCTTCGCATCAGGCCTGGTGGACATTTTATACGCACGGGCAAGCGGTTGGATTCCATACATGGATTCCGACCGATGAAGAGCTGGACTGGCTAAGCGAGAAGTACCCGGATACGTTCGACAAATACTACCGTCCGCGCTGGGAGTTGGCGCGCGAGCTGGAAGAGAAGGGTGAGCGTTTCTACGATGGTCATCTGCCGCAGCTGTGCTCGACATGTCAGCTTCCATTACTGTTTACGGAGATGGATGATCCGATGCTATTGGCACATAGAGAAAGCGTTTATAACGGCGACCATTACCATTTCTGCTCAGATGGTTGTAAGGACATATTCGATGATGAGCCAGAGAAGTATGTGCAGGCTTGGCTGCCGGTGCATGAAATACTGAAGGGTAACTGTGGAGGGCCAGAGTTGGCGGAAATTCTAACGGATTACTGTGGCATTAACTTGGGCGCCGACAACCTGGATATTAAAGGCTCACCTGATGAGGTGCGCTGGAAAAAGTGGAAGGGTGTTGCCTGATTATTTCATCAACTGTCTGATTTAAAGGGTAAGGCGGGTTGAATCCCGCCTTACCGGGAGAAAATATTATGCCTGTACATGCTATTGCTCCGGACTATACCGGTAACGTTAGAGATCGAGTTGAGAATTTCAATGGCCAGCAAGTGGTGTATATCTGTTGGGAGCGGCATCTGTTGTTCTCTTACCCGTTTGCGTTACTTGTGCCTGCAGATATGTTGTTCTCAGAGTTTCGTGACCAGGTATTGGGAGAGGCATTTTCAGCCCACCCTGAGTGGTCTCAGATAGATTGGTCTACGGTGACGTGGACACAGGGCGGAAAAGTCATCGAGCCCAGCCCTTCGCAGACGTTAGAAGAACAAGGTATCCATCACAAGGCCAGCCTGCGCTTTAGTACACCGGGCCTCAATGGCATATACGGGCAGTCATTGTAGCCAGGAGGATTGTGATGAGTTACGAAGTAACTGTAGAACCGACAGGTGACGTGATTGAAGTTGATGAAGGGCAGACCATTCTGGACGCAGCTCTTCGTCAAGGTGTTTGGCTGCCGTTTGCCTGTGGCCATGGTACCTGTGCGACCTGTAAGGTGCAGGTACTGGAAGGTGATGTTGATCTCGGAAATGCTTCTCCCTTTGCATTAATGGATATGGAGCGAGAGGAAGGCAAGATTCTGGTGTGCTGTGCCACGCCCGAGAGCGATCTGGTGATCGAAGCCGACATCGACGTCGACCCTGACTTCATGGGCTACCCGGTACAGGACTATATCGGTACTGTCACCGACATCGTCGATCTGTCACCTACTATCAAGGGCATCACCTTTGAACTGGACAATGCGATGGAGTTTCAGGCCGGGCAGTACGTCAACCTGAAAATTCCCGGAGTTGAAGGCACCCGTGCCTTCTCCATCGCCAACAAACCCAGCGATGATCGCCACGTGGAGCTGCACGTCCGCTTGGTACAGGGCGGTGCCGGTACAACCTGGCTGCATGAGCAGCTGCAGGTGGGCGATACACTGGATATTTCCGGCCCCTACGGTCAGTTCTTTGTGCGCAAATCCGATGATCAGGACGTGATCTTCATCGCCGGTGGTTCCGGTCTTTCAAGTCCGCAGTCGATGATTCTGGATCTGCTGGAAGCGGGCGATAGCCGTCAGATCTACTTGTTCCAAGGCGCGCGCAACGTCAGTGAACTGTACAACCGTGAACTGTTTGAAGCGCTCGACCGCGAGCACGATAACTTTCACTACATTCCGGCGCTGAATGAGCCGCTTGAAGATGATCAATGGCAAGGCTTCAAGGGCTTTGTCCATGAGGCCGCCATTGACCGGTTTGATAACCGTTTCAGCGGGCACAAGGCTTACCTGTGTGGTCCACCATTGATGATTGATGCGGCCATCACCGCATTAATGCAGGGGCGTTTGTTTGAGCGTGACATTCACATGGAGCGTTTTGTGACGGCTGCCGATGGTGCGGAAGAGCAAACTCGTTCAGCATTGTTCAAACGAATCTGAATGCTATTTTCGCCATAGTTGTCGGACCGATGCACTCTGAAAAGGTCTGGGACAACTCTTTGCGGAATCTTCTTTGAGAGGGAGGTTCCGCTTTTTTGTGTGTAAATACCTTCACTTTCTTGATTAATACCTTTTTAGTATCAAGGCAAATAAAAAATAGTATTAGATGGTATGGGGTTGGTTGATTAGTCTGTTTGTAGTTCTCGGTTCTTATCGCTATTTGAGTTTTTTGTATTCGAGAGTGAGTTTCTAAACTAATCAAACAACAGGTGAAGCTGATATGCGCCTGATCAATAACTTCATAAACGGGCATTTCGAGGCAGCTGAGCATGATAAGCGCTTCGAAAAACGTTCACCAGTCAACAACGAAACTATCGCTTCCATCGCCGAAGCGGGGCGCTTGGATGTGGATCGTGCTGTTATGTCGGCCCGCAACGCCTTGCAGGGTGAATGGGGGCTGCTGTCGCCCGAGCAGCGTGTAGACCTGCTGTACGGTGTAGCGGACGAAATTACCCGCCGCTTCGACGAGTTTGTCGAGGCCGAAATGGCTGATACCGGACAGCCGCACCATGTCATGACCCATGCGTTCATTCCGCGCGGTGCCGCTAACTTCAAGGTGTTTGCCGATGTAGTCAAGAACGTGGCCAGCGAATCCTTCAGAACCTCCACACCCGATGGCCGTGGCGCTCTTAACTACGCCATGCGTGTGCCCAAGGGTGTGATCGGCGTAATCTCGCCCTGGAACGCACCTTTCCTGCTGATGACCTGGAAAGTCGGGCCGGCGCTGGCCTGTGGCAATACCGTGGTGGTCAAGCCCTCAGAAGAGACGCCGTTGACGGCCGCGTTGCTGGGTGAAGTGATGAACAGCGTTGGCATTCCACAGGGTGTCTATAACGTGGTCAACGGCTTTGGCCCCAACTCGGCGGGCGAATTCCTGACCCAGCATCCTCAGGTGGATGCAATCACTTTCACCGGTGAAACTCGTACCGGCACCGCGATCATGAAGTCCGCTGCTGAGGGTTGTCGTGACGTGTCGTTCGAAATGGGTGGCAAGAACGCTGGCATCGTCTTCGCTGACTGTGATTTTGATGCGGCGGTAGACGGTATCTTCCGCTCCGCATTCCTCAACAGTGGTCAGGTTTGCCTGGGTACGGAGCGCGTCTACGTTGAGCGCCCGCTGTTCGAGCGCTTCGTGAACGCCCTTAAAGCCAGGGCTGAAAGTGTTCGTTTTGGTCACCCACTGGACAAGGCGTCCAACTATGGTCCGTTGATCAGCAGTGAGCACCGTGAAAAGGTGCTGTCTTACTACCGCAAGGCGGTTGAAGAGGGAGCGACTGTTGTCACCGGGGGTGGTATTCCCGAGATGCCCGCAGAGCTGGCTGCGGGCAACTGGATCGAGCCGACCATCTGGACCGGCCTGGCCGATGATGCCGCTGTGGTGAGCGAGGAAATATTTGGCCCCTGCTGCCACGTTCGTCCTTTCGACACTGAAGAGGAGGTGGTCGCTCTGGCCAACAACACCGACTACGGTCTTTCGACCACCATCTGGACTCAGGACCTGACCCGGGCGCACCGCATGGCAGAGCGCGTTGATGTCGGTATCACCTGGATCAACAGTTGGTTCCTGCGCGACCTGCGCACTGCGTTTGGCGGCTCCAAGCAGTCCGGTATCGGCCGTGAGGGGGGCGTGCACTCGCTGGAGTTCTACACCGAAACCCGCAATGTCTGCATCAAGCTCTGAGGTGAAGAATGGAGACTAACAGGATTCAAGAGTTCGGTGACGCGCTGTACAACGCTTTCGTCGAGCGTCGCACGATTGCGCCGCTGACCGATCAGGTTCCCGACCTCACGCTTGAGGATGCCTACCGCATCCAGGAGCACTTTATCGCCCGTCGCCTTGAAGCCGGCGAGCAAATTGTCGGCAAGAAAATCGGTGCCACCAGCAAGCCGGTGCAGCAGTTTCTCGGGGTCTATCAGCCCGATTTCGGTCAGTTGACGTCCGGTATGGTGTTCACCGATGGCGCCACTCTGGACCTGAACGGGCTGATCCAGCCCAAGGCCGAGGCTGAGCTGGCTTTCGTGTTAAAGGAGGATTTGAAAGGTCCGGGCATCACGGCGATGGATGTGATTCGTGCTACCGATTACGTAGTGCCCTGCTTCGAGATCGTCGACTCCCGCATCGATGACTGGAAAATCAAGATTCAGGACACGGTGGCGGATAACGCCTCCTGTGGCGTCTATGTGCTGGGCGAAACCAGGGGTGATCCACGCAAGCTGGATCTGACGCTGGCCGGCATGGTGCTGGAGAAAAACGGCGAGCTGTTTTCCACCGGCGTGGGCGCTGCGGTGCAGGGTTCTCCGGTCAATGCTGTGGTCTGGTTGGCCAATACCCTCGGTGAGCTGGGTATCCCATTCAAGGCCGGCGAGGTGATTCTGTCCGGTTCCCAGTCACAGTTGGTGCCGGTCGTCGATGGTGACGAGCTGGTGTGTACGGTCGGTGGTCTGGGCAGTTGCCGCGTCAAGTTCAGCGGAAGGAGTGCAGTCTGATGGTTACCCTGTCTCGTGAAGATATCGTACGTCTGTGTGAACGTGTTGAAGGGGCTCAGACCCGTGCTTACGCGATCCCGAAACTGACCGACGAATATCCCAATATGACCATGGCTGACGGCTATGCGATTCAAACCGAACTGCGCCGTCGCTTTATCGAGCAGGGACATGCCCTGATCGGCTGGAAAGCGGGCCTGACCTCCAAGGCCAAAATGAAACAGATGGGTGTGGATGTACCGTCCATTGGCTTTCTGACCGACAAAATGGCACGGCCGGAAAACTCCTCGATCACGGTATCCGATCTGGTGCACCCACGGGTGGAGTGCGAAGTGGCTTTCGTCACCAAGGCGGATTTGAGCGGTCCTGGCTGTACCGCCGAGCAGGTGCTGGCCGCGACCGATTATGTGCTGCCGGCCATCGAGATCATTGACTCCCGTTTTTCGGGTTTCAAGTTCGATCTGGAAAGTGTCGTGGCTGATAACGGCTCTTCCGCACGCTTTGTCAGTGGTGGCCGTGCGCGCTATCCGGATGAACTGGATATGCGAACGTTGGGCGTCGTGCTGGAGAAAAACGGTGAAATTGTGGAAATGGGGGCGGCTGCTGAAGTGCTGGGGCATCCTGCCGAAGCGGTCGCGATGCTGGTCAATATTCTGCATGACCTGGGTGAAACACTGCCGGCCGGCAGTTTTGTCATGAGCGGTGGTATCACCGCCGCTGTAGCGGTACAGCCCGGCGATCACATCAATGCCCGATTCCAGGAGCTGGGCTCCATTTCCATTCGATTCGAACAATAACAACAGGATTGATTTATGCCAATTATCGAAATGCATTTGCTGGTGGGTCGCAGCAGTGAGGACAAGGCACGTGCGGCCAGCGCCATCACAGCCGCAGCCGCGGAAAGCCTGGGAGTGAAGCCGGATACCGTACGTATCCTGATCACTGAACATGGGAAGGATGAGTTTTATGTAGCGGGTCGGGCCGGTCGTGCCAGCGATCAGGCTGCAGCTGAGGCGGCTCAGCAGGAGGCGGCGAAGTGAAAAAGATCAAATGTGCCCTGATCGGGTCCGGCAACATCGGTACTGACCTGATCTACAAAATCCAGCGCAGCCCGGTGCTGGAGCCAGTCTGGATGGTCGGAATCGACCCCGAATCAGAAGGCCTGGCGCGTGCGCGGGAGATGGGGCTTAAAGTCACGGCAGATGGCGTCGATGGGCTGTTGCCGCATGTGATTGAAGACGGTATCCAGATCGCGTTCGATGCCACCAGTGCCTATGTACATGCCGAGAACAGCCGCAAGCTGAATGCGCTGGGCGTGATGATGATCGATCTGACGCCGGCGGCGATCGGCCCGCTCTGTGTGCCGCCGGTCAATCTGGCTGAGCATGCTGACAAGCAGGAGATGAACGTGAACATGATCTCCTGTGCCGGCCAGGCAACGATTCCCATCGTGAGTGCCATATCACGCACCCAGCCGGTTAAGTATGCCGAAATCATTGCCAGTCTTTCATCGCGCTCTATCGGGCCGGGCACTCGCGCTAATCTGGACGAATTCACTTACACCACGTCCAATGCCATCGAAGTGGTGGGTGGCGCCAAGAAGGGCAAGGCGTTGGCGATCATCAATCCGGCCGATCCACCGATGATCATGCGCAACACCATCTACTGTCTCACCGAAGGCGAGCCGGACCAGGCACGTATCCGCGATTCCATCCTGACCATGATCGGGGAAGTGCAGAAGTATGTACCCGGTTACAAGCTGGTCAACGGCCCGAGCTTTGACGGCAACAAGGTCGCCGTATTCATGGAAGTGGAAGGCCTTGGTGACTACCTGCCCAAATACGCCGGCAATCTGGACATCATGACCGCCGCCGCCACGCGTACGGCTGAAATGTTTGCAGAAGAAATCCTGTCTGGAAAAATCGAACTCAAACCGGTGGAGGTGGCCTGATGAGCACACTGAAAGGTCGCAACGTCATTCTGCACGACATGTGTCTGCGAGATGGCATGCATGCGCTGCGTGAGCAGATCAGCGTTGAGCAGATGATCAAGGTTGCCACGGCACTGGATGATGCCGGTGTTCCGTATATCCAGGTCACCCATGGTGCCGGTCTGGGTGGCAATTCACTGCAGCACGGTTTCGCGCTGGCGAGTAACGAGGAATACATCACGGCGGTAGCATCGCGCATGAAGCAGGCCAAGGTGTCGGTGCTGCTGATTCCGGGATTGGGGACCATGAAAGAGTTGCGTTCAGCCTATGATTGTGGGGCGCGCAGTGTCCATGTGGCAACCCATTGCACCGAGGCGGATACCTCTCCGCAGCATATCGCCTGTGCGCGCGAGTTGGGTATGGATACCTCTGGCTTTCTGATGATGTCTCATCTGAACGATGCCAGGGGACTGGCCGAGCAGGGCAAGCTGATGG
Organism: Marinobacterium sp. MBR-111; assembly: GCF_040547585.1. Lineage (NCBI taxonomy): Bacteria > Pseudomonadati > Pseudomonadota > Gammaproteobacteria > Oceanospirillales > Oceanospirillaceae > Marinobacterium > Marinobacterium sp. MBR-111. The sequence goes on along the minus strand of NZ_JBEPQA010000032.1, from coordinate 11,220 downwards.
AGTCCTACGGCGCCAATACCGTCTACATCACCGACTCTGCAGGGTACATGTTGCCGCAGGATGTGTCCGAACGTGTAGGTGCGTTGCGTGATGTGCTCAATTCGGAAACCGAAATCGGCTTCCACGGCCATCACAACCTGGGTATGGGGATCTCAAACTCCATCGCGGCGATCGAAGCCGGTGCAACCCGCATTGACGGTTCGGTGGCCGGGCTGGGTGCGGGTGCCGGCAACACACCGCTGGAGGTGTTCGCCGCAGTATGCGAGCGCATGGGTATTGAAACCGGTATCGACCTGTTCAAGCTGATGGATGTGGGCGAAGAGATTATCGTACCGATGATGGAGCATATTGTGCGAGTGGATCGTGAATCTCTGACATTGGGCTATGCCGGTGTGTACTCCACCTTCCTGCTGCACGCCAAGCGGGCCGGAGCGCGTTTCGGCATCCCGGCACGCGATATTCTGGTTGAGCTGGGCCGCAAGAAAATGATCGGTGGTCAGGAGGACATGATTCAGGACACGGCGATGACCATGGCGAAGGAGCGCGGACTTTTGGCAAGTGATGCCTGATCAAGCGTGAACATTGGTGCTGGGGTAATAATGCCCTGGCGCTAACAGCCGGATGGAAGTTTAAAGGCGGTCTAACTATGAAGGAACAAATAGTACTGGTTGGAGCGACTGGTGCCTTTGGGAAGGTGATTGTTAAGTCGCTGACCAAAGCAGGTTACCAGGTCGTCGCAGTGGCGCGCACGGCGGAGTCCTTGCAGGCACTTCAGCAGATATACCCCGAATTACTGACCTGTCAGGCCGATATCTCGAATGACGCAGCTATCGATGTCATTCGTCAGGTCGCAACTGGGCCGGTGCGAGCTGTTGTGCATGGTCCAGGGGTAGGTGTGGCCGGGGGTATTCTTGAAGCGCCAACAGACACGCTGAACCAGGCGGTCAATATTAAAGTCGCAGGCCTGCTGCGACTGGTGCGTGCTATTGACAAGCAACTGAGTGCTCACTCGCGGCTGATCGCTATCGGGGGGCACTATGGTTTTGAGCCGACCGCCTATGCTGCCGCGGCGGGTGTTGCCAATGCGGCGTTAGTCAATGTCGTTCGACAGCTCAGCCTGGCTTATGGTGATCGTGGTATCACTGCTCACCTGATCGCGCCTGGACCTGCCGATACCGAACGGCTTCACCGGGTGGCAGCCAGTCGTGCCGAACGTCAGGGGAGCACGCTGGATGAAGTCATGGAAGAGATGAGACATGAGTCATCGATTGGCGCGTTTACTACCCCTGAGCAGGTGGCCTGGGCTGTTAGGATGCTGCTTGAGCCTGAAGCTGATGCGATGACAGGCTCAACGCTCATGCTGGATTCAGGTCGACGCAGGGGCATCCCCTGAATACATGTCCCAATTATTTCATGTGCACGAAATATAAGAATAAAAGGAGTAACCTATGCCCGTTGTAACCTTTCGTATTCCCGCGGCACTCGCAACAGAAGCGAGATGCAAACAACTGCTTGAAAAGGGTTCCCTGCTGTATGCCGAACTTTTGGATAGTCCGCTGGAACGTGTTCGTGCTTTTGTGCAGCCATATAACGCTGATCATATGTCTGTGGGCAGCTCAGTTAGCCATGACTCAAACTCGGCATTTTTTGAATACTATGTACTTGCCGGGCGCCCCAAAAAACAGCGTCACGCTGTAATGTTTGGGTTCACAGATTTACTGGTAAGCGTTTTGGAAATTGATCCTCGCTTTATTCGTGGTGCATGCATTCAAGTTGATGCAGATGACTGGTGTATAGCGGGTAGTCCGGCAAGTGCAATCAGATCGGCTGAAATAGCCGCTCGTAATGCTGAGAGCTGAATCGATGGACACCCCAGTAAAGTTCAGTATTGAAATCGTCGACAGTGATGAAACTTTTCTCTGCAGTAGTATGCAAAACGTACTGGAGGGGATGGTTCGATTGGGACGTCGAGGTATCCCGTCAGGCTGTCGAGGTGGTGGCTGCGGCGTCTGTAAGATTGAGGTGCTTCAAGGTCATTACCGCAGCAAAAAGATGAGTCGTAGCCATATTGATGAGAATGATATCGAACACGGCAGGGTTTTGGCATGTCGGATTTATCCTGAAAGCGATCTGGTCATACGTGTTATTGGCAAGATGAAAGGCTCATTTGAACCAAGTTAAAGAACTGAGCGGGACTGCTTCGTTTACTCTCCCCCTTCAGCCACGGATGGCTCTTTTTATTTTGTGCACTCAAGATCGTGATTTTTTGAGTATTCCCGTACTGTAGCCAGAAATGCCTCCAGAATGGGTGACTTATCCCCCTCCCTATAAATACAGCTGAGGTCCGCGCTGGCTCCGGGTGGGGTGTTGGTCAGACGGATGTATGTTACACCTGGCAGTGTGAGAGCTCGTGCAGCTTCAGATACCAGGCAGACGCCAAAGCCACTGGCCACTAAAGCAACGCCGGTTAACACATCATCTACTTCCTGGGAAATCTGCGGAGTAAAACCTGATACCTCACACATTCTGAGTACTTTATCAATGAAATTGGGTCTGCTCTGTGCGGGAAAGAGAATCAGGGGGTGGTTGGCAATTTCACGAAAGTCTATTACTGACAAGGATGCCAAGGGGGAAGAGTCACTTACGGCCAGAAGCAGTTTCTCGGTGACAACCAACTCTGTCTTGATGTCACCCTGAGGTTCGACCATGCGGTTGAAGCCGATCGTGATGCGTTGCTGGCGCAGTGCTTCTATCTGCGAGTGCTTGTCCATTGTGTGAAGCACAATCTTGACGTCAGGGTAGGTGTTTCGGAATGTCAGCAGTATACGAGGGATCGTCTCAAGAATGCCCGAGCCAAAGATGGCAATATCCAGACGGCCGAGTCGACCCTGTCCCGCCCGTTGGGTACGTTCGGTTGCCTGTTCGATGAGCGCAAAAATATTGCGGGCTTCCTGCAGAAACAAGGCGCCGGCGTGTGTGATCTCCATCCCTTTGGCTGTGCGGGTGAACAACTGAACCCCCAGTTCTTCTTCAAGCTGTTGGATCTGACGGGTTAGTGGTGGCTGGGAAATATTAAGTACAGTCGCCGCTCGGCTGATGTGTCCTTCCTCTGCCACGGTCACAAAGTACTTCAGCTTTCTGAGGTCCATTGTAGTGCCTTGTCTGGAGATTTTTTTATGCGTCTCTTCATACCTTATGGGTATGAGGATGGTTAGTCAATTGTATTGGAAGGTAATTAATCAGTTCTATAACGTACAAAATATCCGTGATTGCCAGGGCAATAGCGAGACAAGAATAAAAAACAATACAAAGGAGATCGCATGATGAGCATGCAGTTTAATCCTTCGATGCCAGCGAGCATTGGTACTCGGCGCACACTGCCAGTGGTTGTGGGGTTGATTACCCTCGCGTGTACTACAGGCGTTCAGGCCTTCCAGATCGATAGCTCCAATCCTGACATCCGAATGACCTGGGATAATACGATCAAGTACAGCCTGGGGTATCGTCTCAAGGATGCCGACCCGGATGTGGCCGACAACTCTATTGGACCACAGGGCAACACAAACGATGGTGACCTTAACTTCGATAAGGGTCTGATATCAAACCGTCTAGATATCCTGTCGCAGTTCAACTTGTCCTATAAACGCAAATATGGCCTTCGCCTCAGCGGTGCTGCGTGGTACGACGATGTTTACCACCGTGATACCGATAACCCGGGTGCACTGGTCAATTCGCGCTCTGTTGACTACACCCAGTTCACTGATGCCACCAAGGATTTGCACGGTGGAGATGCAGAAATTCTTGATGCATTTACCTACGGTAACTTTAATGTCGGAGGCAAGAGTCTGAACCTGAAACTGGGGCGCTTTACCCAGTTGTATGGTGAAAGTCTCTTCTTCGGATCCAACGGTATTGCGGCAGCACAGACCTCATTGGATTTGGTAAAAGCACTGTCGGTGCCAAATTCACAGTTTCAGGAAATTCTCCGCCCTGTTGGTCAGCTCTCAGGTCAGCTGCAATTAAGTCCTGACCTATCTATCGGGGGCTACTACCAATTTGAATGGCGTAAATCTCGTATTCCTGGAGCGGGAAGTTATTTCAGTTTTGCCGACTTCGTGGATGAAGGAGGGGAAAGCATGATTCTTGCGCCTGGTCAGGTAGTGTATCGGGGTGAAGATATTGAGCCCAGTGATAGTGGGCAGTTTGGTATGCAGGTCCGTTTTGCTACAGATAATGTCGAATATGGGCTATATGCGGCCCAGTACCACGACAAAATGCCGCAGTTCTATGCACGTCCAGGTGTAAACGTGCAGCCTGGTAGTGTGGGCGATTATATGCAGGTCTTCGGTGAAGATATCCGCACCGTAGGTGCCAGCTTCAGTACACTTGTTGGTGAGACCAACGTTGCTGGTGAACTGTCATTCCGTGACAACCAGCCTTTGGTTGCCAGTGGTAATGCTGTTATCACCAATGCGCTCTCAGATGGAGGCGATAATGCAGCGTATCCAGTCGGCCGGACTATGCACCTTAACCTTTCCATGATCAGTGTGTTACCTGAGAGCGCACTCTGGGATGGTGCTACTTTCATCGGTGAGTTTGCTTACAACCGCCGTCTAAGTATCAGCGACAACGCAGATCAACTCGACCCTTCAGCTACTCGCAGTGCCAGTGCTTTACAGTTTGTATTTACACCTGAATATTTCCAGGTATTACCAGGGCTTGACTTGAAAACGCCGATTGGAGTGGGTTATGGGCTTTCTGGACGATCATCAGTCAGCGGCGTGCTGTTCCCGTCGGAAGGTGGCGGCAACATCAGCTTAGGGTTAACTGCAGATTACCAGCGGACTTGGCAGGCAGCACTTAACTACACACATTATATCGGTAGTGCTGGCTCCATCATCAAATACAACACGGCTGTTCCAGAACTGTCATATGACAACTTCCACGGTGACCGTGACTTTATTTCACTCTCAATTCAGCGCACGTTCTGATCTGTTTAGTACCTGTGGTAGGAGAATAACAATGAAATCGACTTCAAAAATTCTGGCAGGTGTAACGGCCCTGCTAATATCGGCTCCCCATGTGTATGCAGCTGTTACAGCTGAGGAAGCAGCTCGCTTAGGTGCGGAGCTAACACCTCTTGGTGGAGAGAAATCAGGTAATGCTGACGGCAGTATTCCTGCATGGACTGGTGGAATCACCGAGATGTTGCCTGGTGATTACTTGGGTGACATTCCCAAATCCATCTTTGCTGATGAAAAGCCGATTTATCAGGTAACCTCACAAAATATGTCTCAGTATCAAGAGTTACTGAGTGACGGCGTGCAGGCAATGTTGCAGAAATACCCTGACAGTTTCCGCCTTGAGGTATATCCGACGCATCGTACTATGGCTGCCCCTCAGTCGGTCTATGACAACACATTAGCTAATGCGACCCGATGCAAGCTGATCGAGGGAGGCTATTCTGTTGAAGGTTGTGCTGGCGGTATCCCGTTCCCGATTCCACAGGAAGGTGTGGAAGTGATGTGGAACTTCCTGATGCGTGTGGAAGCGCCGTCTATTGAGTACACGTTCAAGAACATTGTGGGTAATGCCGATGGCAGTCATACCCTGGCGACCCGTAATGACATCTCCTTCCAGTATCCGCAGTACTACAAGGATGCAACGCCACAAAACTGGTCAGGCGAGTACTCAATGTTCCGTTTCAATACGCTGGAGCCGCCTTTCAAGGCCGGTGAGTCTCTGGTGGTACGAGACAGCATTGATCGTGATCAGCCGCGTCAGGCATGGCAGTATCTGCTGGGGCAGCGACGTGTGCGTCGTGCTCCGACAGTCTCTTACGATACCCCGGACTTCGTGGCCTCAGGTGCCAACTACTTCGATGAGGTACAGGGCTTCTTCGGTTCTGTTGATCGCTTCAACTGGACGTTGAAAGGCAAACAGGAGCTGTTGGTACCCTACAACACCAACAACTTTGTCGGCGCTGCACTTGATGATGCTCTGAGCACGTATCACCTGAATCCAGATCACGTGCGTTGGGAAAAGCACCGTGTCTGGGTTGTTGAAGCCAATGTGGCTGATGGCAAGCGTCATGCCGTGCCCAAGCGAACCTACTATGTTGACGAAGACAGCTGGCTGGTCCTGCTGGTTGATGGTTACGACGCTGAAGACAAGCTGTGGCGGACATCCATGGTAACGCCTTTTGTCGTGCCCAAGATACCAACCTTGATGATGAAAACAGCTACCGTGTTCAACCTGCAGGCCAACACCATGAGCTTGATCCAGGCCGTGAACGAAGAAAACTTCCGCATTGTTGAGACTAAACCGGAAACCTTCTTTACCGGTGATGCTGTTGCTGCAGAAGCCGTTCGCTAAAAACTGAGTCGCCTGCATCGGTATTGCCGGTGCAGGCGACTCGGCCAATTACCGGGCAGGTATCCGGTAAACCCGCCAGTTGAGTAGTTAAAGATGAAAATAAAAAACGCCAGATTCAACCAGGTGTTGAAAGCCTCGGTATTGAGCACGCTCCTGATCAGTGCAGCTGACTTTTCATTGGCTCAGCCTGCAGATCGAAACTCAGTGCCCGATCTTCTGGAGTTGCCGGCACAGCAAGCCGCCCGAGGACTCCAGTCGATCCAGCTCGGTATCGCGTTGGCAGGTGAGCGTCTTGTCTCGGTAGGTGAGCAGGGCATTGTTCTGTTGTCGGATGATAACGGGCGCAGCTGGCGCCAGAGCTCAGCTGTACCGGTCAGCGTAACGTTGACTGATGTTGAGTTTGATTCACCCATGGACGGCTGGGCTGCCGGCCATAGTGGTGTGATTCTTCACACGGCCGATGGCGGTGAAACCTGGACGTTGCAAATGGATGGCTACAAGGCCGCCGATCTGATTCATCAGGAAGCCAGACGCAGGCTTGATGCCGGTATGCCGTACGCAGAAGATGCCGTTCGCAATGCCGAATACCTTGTCAAGGAAGGCGCCGACAAGCCGTTTCTTGACCTGTTCTTTGCTGACCAAAACCGGGGCTGGGCGGTCGGTGCCTATGGCATCGCCCTGCATACCCTTGATGGGGGGCAGAGCTGGCAGTCCAGTGTGGAGCTGATTCCAAACACGGGTGGCCGGCATCTTTACTCGGTCCAGATGGAAGGCAGTCGTCGCATCATTGCCGGTGAGCAGGGGAGTCTGTTCCGACACGGGGCCGAGGCGTCGACCTACTCCCGAGTGGAAACCCCCTATGAGGGAACGTTCTTCGGTTTTGTGCCCTTGTACAACGATGAGCTGCTGGTATTTGGGCTCAGAGGCAATGTCTGGCGCAGCAGCAATGAGGGCTGGGAGGCGATTGATCTTGGCTCGGAGGCGACCCTGACGGCAGGACTCAAACTGAAGGATGACCGCATTCTATTGGCTGACGAGGGTGGCCATCTGATGCTGGGCAACGACCGTGGCCTGGACTTCAAAAAGCTGGATATCAACCCGGTACCTTCAATTACAGACATGACGCTTGCCCGTGATGGTGCCTTGATACTCGCCACCGCAAGGGGCCCCGTGCGTCTGGAAGATTCCATTTTTGCGCTGGAAGACAAGTGATGAATAGCTCCAATCAAGCCCATACAGGTGAGATGATTCGTCACCTGGAAGATTTTGATACCCGTTCCGGTCGGCTGACGGAGCGGCTTCTGTTTAACAATCGTATCGCCGTAATCCTGATTTGCATGGCGATTACAGTGTTTCTGGGGATGCAGTCTGTCAATCTTGGCATGAGTGCAGCCTTTGAAAAGATGATCCCAACCAGTCATCCCTTCATCGTTAATTTCCTTGAAAACCGCAAACAAATGGCGGGTACGGGCAACACCCTTCGGATTGCGGTTGAAAACGCGGAAGGCACCATCTTTGATGCCGAGTATATGGACACCTTGCGAAAAATCCACGACGAGATTTTTCTGCTGCCCGGTGTCGATCGCCCCTTCATGAAATCACTATGGGCGCCGGCCGTACGCTGGACCGGCGTGACAGAAGAGGGTCTGGACGGGGGCCCCGTCATACCGGATGGATATGATGGTTCGGCTGAAAGCCTCGATCAGGTACGCAACAATGTTGAGCGGTCAGGCGAGATCGGTCAGCTTGTGGCAGCAAACTTCAAGTCTTCCATTTTGTTGGTGCCGTTGCAGGAAACCGATACATCAACGGGAGAGCGTATCGACTACCATGCGTTCTCGCAGCAGCTCGAAGAATTAAGAAGCAAGTACCAATCAAACAAGGTTCGCATCCATATCACCGGATTTGCAAAGGTCGTGGGCGATCTGATCGAGGGGCTGCAGCAGGTGTTGCTGTTCTTTGCCCTGACGATCGCCATCGCGATGCTTGTACTTTATCTGTATACCCGCTGCCTCCGCAGCACGTTGTTGGTCGTGCTGAGTTCGCTGACGGCTGTGGTTTGGCTGCTGGGATTGTTGCCCCTGCTGGGCTACGACCTGGATCCCTACTCGATTCTCGTTCCTTTTCTGGTGTTTGCCATCGGCATGAGTCATGGCGCGCAGAAAATGAACGGCATCATGCAGGATATTGGTCGAGGTGTGCACAAGTTGCTGGCAGCGCGCTACACCTTCCGTCGCCTTTTTCTGGCCGGTTTGACAGCCTTGCTGTCTGATGCGATTGGCTTCGCTGTTCTGATGCTCATTGATATTCCGGTGATTCAGGATCTGGCTGTGACGGCCAGCATCGGTGTAGCGGTGTTGATTTTTACCAATTTGATCCTGTTGCCTGTGCTCCTGTCTTACACCGGAGTGAATGCAAAAGCTGCCGAACGCAGTATTCGTGCTGAGATTGCCGATCTCAACGATACGGAACATAGCAAACACCCATTCTGGGCATGGCTGGATCTGTTCACCCAAAAGCGTTACGCCACTGTTGTTGTAATTATTTCTATTCTACTGGGTGGATTTGGGTTGGTAGTCAGTTCAAAGGTTAAAATAGGTGACACCGGCCAAGGAGCACCGGAGTTGCGAGCTGACTCGCGTTACAACACCGATAACGCGTTCATGGTGGACAACTATGCTGCCAGCAGTGACGTTTATGTTGTGATGGTGCGCACAGGACAGTATGAGTGCGCCCACTACGACACACTGATGGCGGTGGATGCCTTGGAGCGTCAGTTGGCTCAGTTGCCAGCCGTGGAGTCCACCAGTTCACTTGCCGGGTTGGCGAAAATTGCGCAAGCTGGTATGAATGAGGGAAGTCTGAAGTGGTATGGCATTCCGCGTTCTCAGGGGATGTTAAACGCGATTATCACACGGGCACCTCGTGAGCTGTTCAATCAAAACTGTGATTTGCTGACTGTATATGCTTACCTTAAAGACCACAAAGCGGATACGCTGAGCAGCGTTGTTCAAACAGTGGAGCGTTTCGCAGCCGAATATAACAGCGATAATATCCGCTTTTTGAGTGCTGCAGGTAATGCGGGTATCGAAGCTGCTACCAATATCGTAGTGGAAAAAGCAAATGTGCAAATGCTGGTACTGGTCTACTCAGCCGTTATCCTGCTTGCCTTCATTACTTTTCGCTCATGGCGTGCCGTTGTCTGTGCAGTACTGCCCTTGATGCTGACATCCATACTCTGTCAGGCATTGATGGTTTGGCTGAATATTGGTGTAAAGGTGGCAACACTGCCCGTGATTGCACTGGGTGTCGGTATCGGTGTCGACTATGCGCTTTATATTCTTACCGTCACTATGGCACGTTTGAAGGAAGGCAAAACGTTGTCAGAGGCTTACTATCAGGCATTGCTTTTCACCGGAAAGGTGGTTGTCTTGACAGGTATCACATTGGGTGTGGCGGTCTTTACTTGGGTGCTTTCGCCAATCAAGTTTCAGGCAGACATGGGTATTTTGCTGGCATTCATGTTCATCTGGAACATGCTCGGAGCACTGATACTGCTGCCCTCACTGGGTTATTTCCTGCTTAGAAAAAAAGCATGACGTAAATACATGCTTTCATGACAGGGATGTCATTTAATTATTGAGTGATCTCTGATGACTATAAAAACAAATCTGAAATCAGAGCGCTTTATATTGGTGGCGCTCATGGTGGTACTGGCTTTCATGATTTACAGTGCTAGTGATCATCAATTGATAACTCTCGCTTTTGTTGCTTTGTTACTGAGTGTGGGCTACCACCTATCAAGTACTGCACGAGAAAAACGACTGGAAAATGCAGCGAATCAAATATGCTCCCTCTTCGATACCGGAGAGGGTAGGCGATCTCCAAGTGAGCAGTTACTCCAGCTGAATGACGTGCTAGCTGAAAAGGTTGGCAAGGCAGCACGCATCAACGAGTTAACTCGCTCGTTGTCCAGTGCGGCTGGGAGTCTTGTCTCCAACTTTACGCAAATTGTGGCAACAGCAGATCGCCAAGCGCTGCTGGCTGAGCAGACGACCGCTGTTGTCCAAAGTGTTGCAGGGCATGCGTCAGATATCAGTTTACAATCCACAGAACTGGTAGATGTATCCTCATTGGTGCAACAAAATGCGCAGAAGGGGAATGGAACTGCCTGTCAAATGGCAGACAGCGCTGCAAGAATGCTGGACGTGATCACAAAGGTATCCAGTGATTTTTGTATGGTACGCGATGATGTTGCACGGATAGGTGATATTGTGAACATCATTCAGGAAATTGCGGCTAAAACCAATTTATTGGCACTTAATGCAGCCATAGAAGCCGCCCGCGCTGGTGAAAATGGACGAGGCTTTGCTGTTGTGGCTGATGAAGTGCGTCAACTAGCGGAGCGTACTGAACGCTCTACTCAGGATGTCAGGCAGATTATCGACAGTATTGGAACGGGTATAGGAAAACTTGATGTTCAGTTGACCGAGGCCACAGAAGTGACGGAAACAGTTCATAGTGTGGCAGAGGACGTATCGGCATTACTGAAAAGCATTGATGAGCATTCAGCCAGTGCAACGCATGAGTCCAATCTTATGCTGAACGGCTCAAAAGCTCAAATGCAAACCACAGGCCAGTTAGAAAAGTCTGCCTATGAGGTAAAACAGCTTTCTGATAGCCTGGATCAATTGGTTAATAACTGTAATGAGGATGTTCGCCAACTCACGATGCAGTTCACGACAATTAAACCTGAATCAGTGAATTCATCTGCTATTGCCGTGCCACCGCATTGAATATAACCACATTCTTTAACACCGCTCGATCTTATCCGGATTCTGCCGC
>NZ_JBEPQA010000031.1:0-34473 GCF_040547585.1 Marinobacterium sp. MBR-111 | reverse complement strand
TCTTTGCCCTCACGCAGAGCTTGAAGTGCGGCATCCATATCGAACGTAGGTTTGGTCATGAGTCATCTCTTTTCGGTTCAGTCTAAAGAAATGACACAGAATTCTGAACACTACCTCCTCAACGCCCCCCAATCATCCGCCCGATACCGCCCAGCACCGAGCCTTCGCCTTGGTCATTGCCGCCGTTGGATGGGGCGTGGGCCAGAATACGGTCTGCCATGCGTGAGAACGGCAGGCTTTGCAGCCAGACAGTGCCGGTGCCTCTGAGCGTGGCCAAAAACAGTCCCTCACCGCCAAACACCATCGATTTCAGGTTACCGGCGCGCTGGATGTCGTAGTCGATCCCTTCTGTGAAGCCGACCAGACAACCGGTATCCACGCGCAGGGTTTCGCCGTTCAGTTTCTTTTCCACCACGGTTCCGCCAGCTTGAATGAAGGCCATGCCATCGCCTTCCAGCTTCTGCAGGATAAAACCTTCACCACCGAAAAAGCCGGCGCCGATGCGACGGTTGAAAGTGATGCTGATGCGGGTGCCCAGCGCGGCGCAGAGGAAGGCATCCTTCTGGCAGATCACCTTTTCGCCCAGCTGTGCCATGTTAAGAGGCACGATGTTGCCCGGATAGGGCGCGGCAAAGGCTACCCGGCGTTTGTGGCTGCCTCGGTTGCTGAAGTGAGTGGTGAAGATCGATTCGCCGGTGAACACGCGTTTGCCGGCGGAAAACAGCTTGCCCATCAGACCCTCGTCGGGATTTGAACCATCGCCCATTTTGGTTTCAAAAGCGATGTCCTCTTCCATATAGGTCATGGCACCAGCTTCGGCGATGACGGCCTCGCCCGGGTCCAATTCCACTTCAACCAGCTGCATCTCCGAGCCGATCAGCTCGTAATCCACTTCATGGCAACGCATGGCACTCTCTCCTGTCGATTTGCTCCGTGTTGTTGTGAATGAGTATAACGGAAAGCACCCTGCTGCCGCTCGTCGCGCGATATGAAGGTCAAGTTCCGAAACCTCAAACCATATGGGCTATGATGCCGAATACCGGGTTCAGGTTAGTGGAGAGGGTGATGTACAGGGCAAATGAAATTGAATACCTGCCGCGAAGCCTGCGTCATTTGTACTGGCTCTGTCAGGCGCCATCATTGGTGAGGCATGAGCGGGTATTTGACCTGACAGCAGCGCTGCCACAGGACTACAGGCTGCGGATTGATCGTCTGGCACATTGTCCCGATGTGCTGCAGCAGCTGAATATGGCGGCAGAGCTGCGCCTTGGCCTGTACTTTGAGCAGCTGTATGCCTGCCTGATGACCCATGTACTGGGCTGGGAACTGCTGGGGCACAACCTTCAGGTGCGTGAGCAGGGTCGTACCTTGGGCGAGTTGGACTTTCTGCTGCGAAATCCGCTCAGCGGTGAAGTTGAGCATCACGAAATCGCGGTGAAATTCTATCTGGCGGCCGGTGCTGATGACTCGCACTGGTACGGCCCCAACAGCCGTGACCGGCTGGATCTGAAAACCGAGCGCTTGCTTGGTCATCAGGTAAAGATGGCTGAACAGCCCGCCAGCCGGGCTATGCTGGCTGAGAAAGGGCTGCCGCAGTCGGCTCGATCACATGTGTTGATGCCGGGATATCTGTTTTATCCAGCCGGGCAGAGTGCGCTGCCGTTGCCGCCCAATGTGTCGGAGAACCACTTGCGTGGCGACTGGCTGCGAGCATCGCAGGTAAGTGAATTACGGCTGGAAACCAGTGTGCAGCTGAACAAGCTTGACTGGCTGGGGCCCTGGCACCAGACGTGTCACCCGGATGGAATGCTGGCGCATGCGCAGGCCTCTCGAATTGCCGCCGGAGGCCCACCAAAGCTGTTTGCACAGTTGGGGCAGGATGGAAATAGCGGTGTATGGCACGAGACAAAGCGTTTTTTTCTGGTGCCGGATGAATGGCCTTATACCAGCATGGAGAAAGCTTAGTACCAGTGGTTCTGTCAGCAGCATTGAACCCGCTTCTGCTTGTGGGTACCTTAGGCGTTTAGCTTTCAATTGACGAACCCGACGTGTTTCAGACCCGCACTGACCATTTTGATTCTCATCGCCCTCAGGCCCTTGTGGTTCTGATGCTGATGGCTGTTCTGGTGCTGCAGCTGTTTAGTCTGGTTCAGGCGTCCCTCCCCGCTGAACATCATGCCGTCAGTAGTCACTGCATGGCTCAGATGAACACTGCGCATCAACCTTCGGGTAGCAGCTGTCATCTGGAGCAGCCTCATGAAGCGGCCTGTTGCGACAGTTTTCAAGCTGACTGCGCCGATCATTGTGCTCAGGGCAGTGCACTGGTACTAAACAGCCAAATGGTGCTGTTGCGACCGACTGCAGTGCACCGCCCTATCGATCTGTTACAGCTACCGGATGCACCGGTTTTCTCCCGCTATGAGCCACCCAGACCCCGCACATTGGTCTGAAGTGTGTTCAGGGAGCCTGGCTCCCTCCCCTTGAAACAGCATTGTGCGGCCTGATCGTTCGCACAGAGGAGAAATTCCATGTCCCTTTATCGTACTGGCCTTGTGGCCCTTTCGTTAGTTGTATCTACCGTTTTGCTGAGTGCCTGCAGCGATTCTCAGGCAACTTCAGAAGCACCGAAGCCGGCAACACAGGCAACGGCCCAGCAAGCCAGTGTTGATGCCATGAATCTGCGTGTCTACAAGAGCCCTACCTGTGGCTGCTGTGTGGATTGGATTGACCATGTCGAAGATGCAGGCTTCCATTCGGTGACCCATCACCCAGATAACCTGACCCAACTGAAGCTGGATATGGGTTTGCAGGGGCAGTATCACTCCTGTCACACCGCTGTATCCGAGCAAGGCTATCTGTTTGAAGGCCATGTGCCGGCGAAGCTGATGCAAGACTTTCTGGAGCAGCCGCCCGCCGATGCTTTGGGGCTGGCGGTACCGGGCATGCCGATGGGCAGTCCAGGTATGGAGGTTGATGATCGCTTCAGCCCGTATCAGGTGCTGCTGGTGAAGAAAGATGGCAGCTACGAGGTTTACGCAACCATCGAAGAGCAAGCTGATCAGTACTGATCCAATACAATGTAACCTTGTAAGGCTCTGTTCTCGGCGAGGGTGAGTGGCTATACTCTAACCCTCGTTTGAAAACAAGCAGAAACAGACCAACAAGGAGTCAACAGTGGCGTCGACCGGCTCTCAAATCATGGCAGATGAACAGCAGCTCCAGGTATTAATGGCGCGACAGCCGATTTATACCAAGAGCCAGGATGTGGTCGCCTTTGAGTTGCTGTTCCGTGATACGGATGGCAATTTCGTTGAAGGTCTGAAGGATGAAGATGCCACGCTCGGTGTGTTGCTGGGTACTTACTCCAGTATCACCAAGGGCGGTGCAGTTCAGTCACTGCCCTGTTTCCTCAAGGTGACGGACAGCTTCCTGCTCAATAATGATGTGCCCGAATTGCCGAAGCAGAATTTTGTACTGGAAATTCTGGGCCACTCGGACGTAACGCCCGAGTTCATTGCTCGAGTGAAGGGGCTGGCGCAGCAGGGCTACCGACTGGCTTTGGCGGATTACGACCCGCGAGACCCCAAGTTCGAGCCACTGTTGAACATCGTTCATGTACTGAAGCTGGATATTCAGCTGCTGGGGCTGGATAACATTCCTGCGTTGTTGCAGCGCCTGCGAACCTATCAGCTTGAGCTGCTGGCCGACAAGGTGGAAACTCAGGAAGAGTTTCGTCGCTGTCTGGAGATGGGCTTTGCCCTCTATATGGGCTATTTCCTCAGCAAGCCCGAGGCGGTCAAAGGCAAGAAAATCACCGGTAACAAGGTGGTTCTGCTGGAGTTGCTCACCGAAATGCAGCGTCCCAGCGCCACGGCACAGTCCATTGAACAGATTGCCCTGCATGATCCGGCGCTGACCTATCGGATTCTGAGGGTGGTCAACTCCGCTGCCTTCAATCTCAAACGTGAAATCAGCTCGCTCTCCCACGCCATCTCCCTGCTTGGTATCGATCAAATCAAACGCTGGGTGATGCTGTTCCTGACCAGTACCGATAAAACCAAGCCGGACGAGCTGACGCGCAACATGCTGGTGCGTGGCCGTTTTTGCGAGCTGCTGGCCGAGATGCTGGGGCGAAATGAGCCGATCAACCATTTCATCGTAGGCCTGCTGTCGCAGCTGGATGTATTGCTGGACATGGAGATGGAAGATCTTCTGTCTCAGGTCCCCCTGCAGCAGGATATGAAAGATGCTCTGGTTGGCCGCAGAGGCTCATGCGGTGAGCTGCTGCAGCAGGTTGAACATTATGAAAGGGGTGAGTTTGAGCAGCTCAGCCGAGAGTTGGACAAGCCCTTCTATGAGGTGGCCTATCGCCACAGCCTGAACTGGGCACAGCAGGTGATGCTGGCCATGCAGCAGGCGTGATCGGCTGGTTACCGCCTGAACTGGTGGCGCTGGACGCTGTTTGGCTGATCCTGACCGCTGGCTTTACCTCCCTTATGACCGCGACCCTTGGTATTGGTGGCGGTGTTTTGCTGCTGGTTGCGATGGCACAGATTGTACCGATCGCCGCACTGATCCCCGTGCATGGCCTGGTTCAGCTTGGCTCCAATGGCAACCGTGCCCTGATGACCCGTCAGCATATTGATTGGCCTCTGTGTGGCCGATTTCTGCTCGGTGCTCTGATTGGCGCAGGGCTCGCATCACTGGTTGTGGTACAGCTGCCGTTGCAGGTGATTCAGCTGGCAGTGGCCGGTTTCATTCTGTGGATGGTGTGGGGGCCAAAGCCGGCTATGCGCACATTGACACCCTTGCGCACCCTGCTGGCCGGTTCATTAACCACTTTTGTCTCCATGTTCGTCGGGGCCAGCGGTCCACTGGTCGCTGCGTTCGTGCACCGTCACAGCCATGACAAGATGCAGACCGTTGCCACCTTTGCCGCGGCGATGACTGGTCAGCACCTGCTCAAGGGTGTGGTGTTCTCCTTTATTGGCTTTTCCTTTATCGACTGGTTGCCACTGATCGGCCTGATGATTCTCAGTGGTATGCTGGGCACCTGGATCGGGCTTAACCTGCTGCAGAAAGTCAGCTCGGTCTGGTTCAACCGCCTGTTCCGCATCATCGTCACTGTGTTGGCATTGCGTCTGCTGTGGCAGGCACTGCAACCCCTTATCTAAACGAACTGGCATCCCCTTTCGGCCTGACCGATACTGAAACCGTGCAACGGAATCGGAGGTCGTGTGCGGCAATCCTATTACCACTGGTTACCCGATCAGCAGGCGCTGATGCTGGAGCAGACAATTGCGCTGGCCGAAATCAATTCGGGTACGTTCAATGTCACGGGCGTTAATGCCGTCGCTGACAGGCTCGCTGAGCTGGCCGCTGGGTTGAATGCCGTGGTGCAGCGGATCGATCTGCCGCATTACCGTCAGCTCACGGACAAGGCCGAATGGCAGGAGCAACCACTGGGACAGGCGCTGCAGCTGCAAAAACATCCAGATGCGCCGCTGCAGCTGTTGTTGATGGGACACCTGGATACGGTCTACGGCGTTGACCATCCCCTCCAGCAGATACGCTGGCTTGATGCAGAGCGCATCAACGGCCCCGGGGTAACCGATATGAAAGGTGGCCTGGTGGTAGCACTGCATGCTCTGACGGCGCTGGAAGCCTCGCCGCTGGCGGGCAAAATCGGCTGGCGATGGCTGCTTAACCCGGATGAAGAGATCGGCTCGCCCTGCTCTGCTGAACTGATTGCGCGCTGTGCGGCAGAGGCTGACCTGGGGCTGGTGTTTGAACCGGCATTGGCCGATGGTTCTCTCGCTGGCGCGCGCAAGGGCAGTGGCAATTTCAGTGTGCGTGTAACAGGACGTGCTGCCCACGCGGGGCGCGAACATCACCTGGGTCGTAACGCGATCCGGGCGTTGTGCGATTTCATCAGTGCGCTGGATGATCTTAACGGTCAGCGAAGAGGGGTGACCATCAACCCCGGCTATATTCATGGAGGTGGTGCAGTCAACGTGGTGCCCGATCGGGCGATGGCGCGTTTCAATATACGTATTGAGCAGCCTGAAGATGAGCTCTGGTGCCTGCAGCATCTTGAGCAGTTACAACAGCGAATCCTCCGGCAGGAGGGTATTCAAATTGAGCTGGACGGTGGTTTTGGACGCAAGCCCAAACCGTTTGGGCCGCACCTGCGTTTGTTTGAACGCCTGCGCCAGATCGGCCAGGGGTTGGGCACCAAGCTGAACTGGCTGCCCAGTGGAGGCTGCTGCGATGGCAATAATCTGGCCGCTGCAGGAGTGGCTAACATTGATACGCTGGGAGTGTGTGGTGGGTCAATTCATTCCAGCGATGAATTTCTGCTGGTTGGCAGTCTTTCAGAGCGCGCCCGACTGACAGCTGCGCTGTTGTTCGAACTGGCCCAGGATGACCCGGCGCAGTGGCGCCGTAAACGGAGGTAAGCATGCTGGATTTGCTGATCAACGGCATCTGGGTGACCGGTGAAGGTACGCCACTGGTTTCCATCAATCCGGTGAATGGCGAGCGGCTCTGGAGTGGCCAAAGTGCCAGTCTGGAACAGGTTGACCGGGCGTTGTCTGCTGCGAGGCGGGCGGCGCCGAACTGGGCTGGGCTGGGGTTTGACCTGCGTCGACAGCTGGTCGAGCGTTATACAGACCTGCTGCAGCAGGAAGCCGAACCAATGGCGATTTGTATCGCGGAAGAAACCGGCAAGCCGTTGTGGGAGGCACGTACCGAAGTCACCAGCATGATCGGCAAAACCGCTCTGTCAATCCGGGCATATTCAGAACGCACCGGTTGCCATATCAGCGAACAGAATGGTATTCGCACAGCCGTGCGTCACAAGCCACATGGCGTGCTGGCAGTGTTTGGACCCTACAACTTTCCCGGTCACCTGCCCAATGGTCATATCGTACCGGCCCTGCTGGCGGGGAATACACTGCTGTTTAAACCCAGTGAACAGACCCCACTGGTGAGCCGTCACATGGTTCAACTGTGGCAACGAGCGGGACTGCCGCACGGCGTGCTCAACCTGTTACAGGGCGGCGCGGAAGTCGGGCGGGCGTTGGCGGCTAGTGAGCAGCTTGACGGTATCTGTTTTACCGGCAGTTCGGCCACGGGAGAGCGCTTGCAGCAGCAGTTTGGCAACCGCCCCGGCAAACTGCTGGCGCTGGAGATGGGAGGGAATAATCCGCTCGTAGTGCGGTCTGTGGATAATATTGAGGCAGCGCTGTTCTGTGTTATCCAGTCAGCCTTTTTAAGCAGTGGGCAGCGTTGCAGTTGTGCGCGCCGTCTGCTGATACCTGTGGGTAATTGGGGCGATGAGTTTATCAACAGGTTGGTTGAAGCGGTGGGCAGGCTGACAGTGGATGCCCCCTTTGCTGATCCACAGCCGTTCATGGGCAGCCTGATTTCGCCTGAAGCTGTGGATAACCTGCTGGCTGCACAGCTGAGGCTGCAGTCGATGGGGGCTGAAGTGGTGCTGGCGATGCAATCCGTGCGTGAAGGCAGTGCTTTGCTGACGCCGGGATTGATTGATGTGACCGAGCTGGGTGCACGGGCGCCTGATGAGGAGTACTTTGGTCCTCTGCTGCAACTGATTCGCTACCGGGATTTTGATCAGGCCATTACCCTGGCCAATCGTACCCGATATGGCCTCAGTGCCGGGCTGATCAGTGACAGTGAGGCAGAGTTTGACCACTTTCACCGCCATATTCGCGCCGGTGTGGTGAACTGGAACAGGCCTTTGACCGGGGCGTCCGGTGCACTGCCTTTTGGCGGTATCGGTGCCAGCGGTAACCACCACCCCGGTGCCTGGTATGCGGCGGATTACTGTGCCTACCCCGTGGCTGGGTTGGAAAGTGCACGGCTTGAGCTGCCACACAGCCTGCCACCGGGCATGGTATTGGGAGCGAAGGGATGAAGGCGGTAGAGGTCAATTTTGATGGTCTTGTAGGGCCTACCCACAACTACAGCGGATTGGCGCCGGGCAACCTGGCTTCGGTCCGTAATCGTGACCAGATCTCGAATCCAAGGGCAGCGGCCTTACAGGGGCTGGCCAAGATGAAACGGCTGCATGATTTGGAGCTGACGCAGGGGGTGCTGCCGCCGCAACCCAGGCCGGAGCCTGAATTGCTGCGTCGGCTGGGCTTTGCCGGTTCGGATTCTCAGGTGTTGTCTCGCGCTGCAGTCGAGGCTCCTTGGCTACTTTCAGCTGCCTGTTCCGCCTCTTCCATGTGGACAGCAAACGCGGCGACCGTGTCACCGGCGGCTGATACAGCGGACGGGCGTGTGCACTTTACACCAGCCAATCTGGTCTCTCAGCTTCATCGCAGCATGGAAAGCGCGATGACAGGAGAAATTCTGCGGCGGGTTTTCCACAACGAGCAGTTTTTTTGTGTCCACAACGCGCTGCCGGCCAGCTCGGCACTCGGTGACGAAGGTGGTGCCAATCACAATCGGTTATGCACAGGTTATTCTGATCCGGGTGTTGCTCTGTTTGTTTATGGCCGCAGCCGGCAGCAGTCAGGACCGCACCGCTTCCCTGCGCGTCAAACCCTTGAAGCCAGTGAGGCGGTGGCACGTCAGCATGGGCTGAATCCGGCACGGGTTATTTATGCACAACAGCAACCTGACGCCATCGATGCCGGTGTTTTCCACAATGATGTTATTGCAGTCGCCAATCGTAACCTGCTGTTCTGTCACGAAGGCGCTTTTGTAGATCAGACACAGGTGATTGGTCGCTTGAGCCATGCACTCGATGGCAAGCTGAATCTGATTCAGGTGAGTGAGCAGGAAGTGGCGCTGCAGGCAGCAGTGCAGAGCTATCTGTTCAACAGCCAGCTGTTGACCCTTTCAGGGGGCCATACCTTGCTGCTGGTACCACTGGAATGTCGCGAAAACGAACAGGTCTGGCATTACCTGCAAACATTGTTGAAAGCACGCAGAGGGATCGATGCGGTGGAAGTGATAGATCTGCGCCAGAGCATGCGCAATGGTGGCGGTCCGGCCTGCCTGCGGCTAAGGGTGGTGCTGGAGTCTGAAGCTCTGGAAGCCTGCCATCAGGGAGTTCTGTTCAGCGATCAACTGTATGCGCAGCTGATCGACTGGGTTGAGCGCCATTACCGTGATCGGCTGGTACCCTCCGAGCTGGCCGACCCGGCACTGCTGGATGAGTCGCGCGCCGCTCTGGATGAGCTGACGCGCATTCTGCAGTTGGATAGTCTCTACCCGTTCCAGCATTGACGTTTTACAAGGGTTGCAGGTTGGCAAAACCCACCACCAGCCACTTGCTGCCGGCTTCTTCGAAGTTGACCTGTACCCGTGCCTTGGGGCCACTGCCCTCGAAGTTGGTCACCATGCCTGCGCCGAATTTGGCGTGCATTACTGCTTGCCCCAAGCGCAGATCGGTACTGGGGATCTCGGCGCTGGACAGCGAGCTGCCACCCCCGAACAGGCTGCTCTCTGAATCGTACCCGCTGCTGTAGGGACGGCGTACTGTGGCGTTGAGGCGTACCTCTTCGATATGCTCTGCCGGTATCTCGTTGATGAAGCGCGATACGCGGTTAAAGGTTTCCTTGCCGTGCAGGCGGCGTGATTCAGCGTAGGTCATGTACAGCTTCTGCATGGCGCGGGTGATGCCCACGTAGCAGAGGCGGCGTTCCTCCTCCAGCCTGCCCGGTTCTTCCGCCGACATGCTGTGCGGGAACAGACCCTCCTCCATGCCCGCCAGGAACACCAGCGGGAACTCCAGCCCCTTGGCGGAGTGCAGCGTCATCAGCTGTACACTGTCGGTGTGCACATCGGCCTGGGCTTCACCGGCATCCAGTGCCGCCTGGTCCAGGAATGCCGCCAGCGGTGAATTGAAGCCCTCTTCGTTGTCTTCCTGCCACTGGCCGGCAAACTGGCGGGCGGCGTTGACCAGCTCCTCAAGGTTTTCGATACGGGACTGGCCTTTTTCGCCCTTCTCTTTTTCGTGGTGTTCAATCAGGCCGGAATGCTGCACCACATGCTCGGTCTGTTCGTGCAACTCGGTACCACGAGTACCAGCATCCAGCTGATTGATCAGATCAATGAACGCCTGCAGCGCATTGCTGGCGCGGGCTGGCAGGGTCTTCAGCTCAGTGATTTCATTGGCGGCCCGCCACATGGAAACGTTCTCGTCTCGGGCGTGTTCGCGAATCGCCTCGATGGTGCGGGTACCGATACCGCGGGTGGGAACATTGATCACTCGCTCCATGGCGGTATCGTCATCGCGGTTGGCCAGCAGACGCAGATAAGCCAGTGCGTTCTTGATCTCCAGCCGGTCATAGAAGCGTTGGCCGCCGTAGATTCGATAGGGCATGCCCGCTCGGATCAGCATCTCCTCCAGCACCCGCGACTGGGCGTTGGAGCGGTATAGAATGGCCGATTCATCTCGGCGATTGCCCTCTTCTACCCACTTCTGGATCTGGTCAACGATGAAGCGTGCCTCGTCCTGCTCGTTGAATGCGCTGTAGAGCGATATCGGCTCGCCATCGCCCAGCTCGGTCCACAGCTCTTTGCCCAGGCGGCCGAAGTTGTTCTGGATAACGGCGTTGGCGGCGCCGAGAATGGTGCCGGTGGAGCGGTAGTTCTGCTCCAGACGGATGGTTTCGGTACCCGGGAAGTGTTGCTCAAGATGCTGGATGTTCTCGATGCGAGCACCGCGCCAGCCGTAGATCGACTGGTCATCATCGCCCACGGCCATCAGCTTGTTCTCGCCTTCGCACAGCAGGCGCAGCCAGGCGTACTGAATGGCGTTGGTATCCTGAAACTCGTCCACCAGCACATAGCGGAAACGTTCGCGGTAGTGCTTGAGCAGCTGGGGTGCGCGGTCGCGCAGCAGTTCCAGTGCCCGCAGCAACAATTCGCCAAAATCGATCATGCCGCCTCGTTCACAGGCCTCTTCGTAGGCTTCATAGACTCGAATCATCATCGCCTGGAACGGATCGCCCGTCCGCTCGATGTGGGCGCTGCGCAGGCCTTCGTCCTTCTGGCCATTGATGAACCATTGAAACTGACGTGCCGGCCAGCGACTGTCATCCAGATTCATCTCCTTGCACAGACGCTTGATCAGGCGCAGCTGGTCGTCGCTGTCCATGATCTGGAAGTTATCGCGCAGCCCGGCATCGCGCCAGTGGGCACGCAGCAGCCGGTGCGCCAGACCATGGAAGGTGCCCACCCACATGCCGTGGGTGTTGATCCCCAGCAGGTGTTCGATTCGCCCGCGCATCTCCCGGGCCGCCTTGTTGGTAAAGGTCACAGCCATGATTGAATAGGGTGACAGGCCTTCGGTTTCAATCAGCCAGGCGATGCGATGCACCAGTACCCGCGTTTTGCCGGAACCGGCGCCTGCCAGAACCAGCAGGTTGTTCAGATCAGCGGTAACCGCCTGCCGCTGGGCGTCGTTGAGCGAGTCGATGATGTGTGTAACGTCCATGGGCCCTGCCGAGTTGAAATCAGATGAGTCGAGGTGGAAAGACTGCAGTATACCAGCCCGGACGACTTGGCCTGAAGCCAACAGCCGATCCGGGCCGCAACCGTCAGATTGAGGCGGGTGTTTCGATACGTGCCAGCAGGGTACGACGGAACTCGTCCGGATCTTTCAGTTTGGTGCTGATGCCGCTGCGTGAAGCTTGCTCAACTCCGAGCCAGGGTATTAGCCGCGACAGCCAGAAACGCATGGCAGCAGTGCGAACCAGCGTCGGCCAGGCGGCGACTTCTTCATCAGTAAACGGGCGTACACTGGCATAGGCCTTGAGCAGTGCCTGCTCCCGTACCGGATCAGCCTGCCCCTGTGCGTTAGTACACCAGTCGTTGGCGACAATGGCCAGATCAAACAGCAGGAAAGCGGTTGCCGCGTTGTAGATATCGAGGATCGCTTCCAGATGGCCATCACGGAACAGGGCGTTGTCATGGAACAGGTCGCCGTGGATGGTACCCAGCGGCAAGCCGAAGGGTTTTTCTCGCAACTGGTCAAACAGGGCTACTTCCTGCTGCAGCAGTTCAGCATCTTCCGGTTTAAGCAGATGGCGAATGGCCTGACTCTCGCGTCGCCACCAGAAAACGCCCCTTTGAGCCTGTCTGCGCAGGTAGAACTCTTCGCCGGCCAGGTGGAGCTGTGCCAGTGCTGTGCCGATCTCGGTACAGTGTGCCGTTGTCAGCTGTTCGCGACTGACATGATGTCCCTGGAAGCGGGGCTGGAAAAAGGCGGGTTTGGCGCACACCTGTTTCAGCGCAATACCGTTGCGATCCTTGATCGCATAGGGAACCGGTACCTGACGCGTATGCAGCCACTGGCCCAGCTCGACAAAGAATGGCATCTCGTCGAAAGCCAACTCTTCGAACAGTGTCAGAACGTACTGCTGTTCGTGGCCGTCAAGGTCCAGCGTAACGAAGAAGTTGCTGTTTTCGATGCCACCTTCGATCCCTTCGAAGCTGACCAGTCTACCCAGCGCATAGTCTTCCAGCAGGGCTTCAAGTTGAGCGCGGCTGATATCGGTATATACGGCCAATGTCGGTTACCAGCGGAAGATGACCCATTTCGGAATCAGCAGCTGCGACTCCTCTACACGAATGAATTTGGAGCCATCAGCCGGCACCAGATAGTAGGGCTTGCCAACCTTGGGCACGACCTTTATTTCGCGCAGCTGGCCGTTGACGGTGTACTCGTAATAGGTGCTTTCACCATCGTGGGTGATGGTTATCTCTGGCTCGGTCAGGGCCGGGTCATCCACTACTTCGGCTTGGGCCAGGGGCGTCAGTGCCAATACCGCCGCCAGCGTCAGTTTTTTCAGCATCATTGCTTCCCAATTGGTTAGTCGGGGTCGAATTGTCTATGATTGTGGGCCTTGTCGCAGGCGCCGACAACCCCGAAACAGTTTTAAATGGATACTCCCATGAGCGAACAGCACGCCCCGGTCATTCTGGTGGATGGCTCCTCCTACCTTTATCGAGCATTTTTCGCCTCCCAGCAGGCTGATCTGCGTACAGCTGACGGTACGCCAACCGGTGCCATCAGGGTTGTGACCTCGATGCTCAAACGTCTGCTCAAGGACTATCCCGGCAGCCCCGTCGCCGTTATTTTCGATGCCAAGGGCAAAACCTTTCGCGACGAGATATATGCTGAGTATAAGTCACATCGCCCGCCCATGCCGGATGACCTGCGCGCTCAGGTGGAGCCGATCCACGCCATCATTCGGGCCATGGGACTGCCGCTGTTCGTCGAAGACGGCGTGGAAGCGGACGATGTGATCGGTACCCTGGCGCGTCAGGCCAGCGAATCCGGCCGCGCGGTGGTTATCTCCACCGGTGACAAGGATATGGCACAGCTGGTGGATGAACATGTCACCCTGATCAACACCATGAACGACAGCAAGATGGATGTGGCAGGGGTCGAGGAAAAGTTCGGTGTGCCGCCGCAGCTGGTGATCGATCTGCTGGCGCTGCAGGGGGACAAGGTAGACAACATTCCCGGTGTGCCCGGTGTGGGTGAAAAGACCGCGTTGGCACTGCTGCAAGGTATCGGCGGCATCCAGGACCTTTATGAGAACCTGGATAAAATACCCGCGCTGGGCTTCCGTGGCGCCAAGACCATGCCGAAAAAGCTGGAGGAGAATCGCGAAGCGGCGGAGCTGTCCTATCTGCTGGCCACCATCAAGACCGATGTACCGCTGCAGATCGACCTGCACGACATCACCCTGCCTGAACCCCAGCCGGAGCAGCTGCTGGAGCTGTTCAAACAGTTCGAGTTCAAGAGCTGGGTGCGTGAACTGGAAGCAGGAGATGCTGAAGAGTTGGGAGCTGAGGAGCCGGTGGCTCTGGAAGACGCCATCGAAACCGAATATGAAACGGTCCTGACGCAGGAAGCCTTCGATGCCTGGCTTGAGACACTCAAGGCCGCGGGCGAGTTTGCCTTCGATACCGAAACCACCAGCCTGAACTACATGGAAGCTCAGCTGGTGGGTGTCTCTTTCGCGGTCGAGCCAGGCAAGGCCGCCTATGTACCGCTGGCGCACGATTACATGGGCGCTCCGGCACAGCTGGATCGCGAGGCTGTGCTGGCGCAGCTGAAGCCGCTGCTGGAAGATTCCGAGCTGAAAAAGATCGGTCAGCACATCAAGTACGACATGAATGTGCTGCGCCATTATGGTATCGAACTGCAGGGCATCGGCGCCGATACCATGCTGGAGTCCTACGTACTGAACTCCACTGCCAGTCGTCATGACATGGATACGCTGGCGGATCGTCACCTGGGCGTGACCACGACCAGCTTTGAGGATATCGCCGGCAAGGGCAAAAAACAGCTGACCTTTAACCAGATCGAGCTGGAACAGGCGGCGCCCTATGCGGCTGAAGATGCCGATATAACCTTGCGCCTGCATCATAAACTGCAACCGCAGCTGGCCGCCGAGGGTGAACTACTCAAGGTCTTCAATGACATTGAACGCCCGCTGATCCCGGTGCTGTCACGCATGGAATATCGTGGTGCGCTGGTGGATGCCAAGATTCTGGGCGAACAGGGTCGGGAACTGGAGAAGCGCCTGGGCGAAATAGAGAAAGACGCTTTCGAGCTGGCGGGCGAAGAGTTCAACCTCAATTCCACCAAACAACTGCAGGCGATTCTGTTCGACAAGATGGGCCTGCCAGTGAAAAAGAAAACACCGAAGGGTGCGCCGTCTACGGCCGAAGAGGTGCTGCAGGAGTTGGCGCTGGACTATCCGCTGCCCAAGCTGCTGATTGAACAGCGAGGCTTGAGCAAGCTCAAGAGTACCTACACCGACAAGCTGCCGCAGATGATCAATCCGGCTACCGGGCGTATCCATACCTCCTATCATCAGGCGGTGACGGCAACCGGTCGTCTGTCATCATCCGAGCCCAACCTACAGAACATCCCGGTGCGTACCCCCGAGGGGCGTCGTATCCGCAACGCCTTTGTTGCACCCGAGGGCTACAAAATCATTGCGGCGGACTATTCACAGATCGAACTGCGCATCATGGCGCATCTGTCCGGTGACGAGGGGCTGCTCAACGCCTTCCGACACGGTGAAGATATCCACAAGGCGACCGCCGCGGAAGTGTTCGGCATTACTGTGGACAAGGTAACGGCAGATCAGCGCCGCAGCGCCAAGGCGATCAACTTCGGCCTGATCTATGGCATGTCCGCCTTTGGTCTGGCACGGCAGTTGGGAATCGGCAACAAGGAGGCCGGTACCTACATCGAGCACTATTTCGCCACCTATCCCGGCGTACAGCGCTACATGGACGAAACTCGTGCCCAGGCCCGGGATCAGGGCTATGTAGAAACACTGTTCGGTCGCCGTCTCTACCTGCCGGAGATCAACGACCGCAATCCGATGAAGCGTCAGGCCGCCGAACGTACTGCGATTAACGCACCCATGCAGGGTACGGCAGCAGATATTATCAAACGCGCGATGATTGCGGTGGATAACTGGCTGGAACAGGGCCGGATGGATGCCCGCATGATCATGCAGGTACACGATGAGCTGGTGTTCGAAGTGCGTGAAAGCGAAGTGGATAATTTTATCGCGCAGGTCAAACCGCTGATGGAAGATGCCGCCGAACTTGCGGTACCCCTGCTGGTTGAAGCCGGTGTCGGGGATAACTGGGAACAGGCGCATTGATCTTTTTTTGTACAAAAGTGAACTTTTGTCGAATCAAAGGTCTTAACTGTTGAGCCGCGGCATGAAGTCCCAGTCTTGCCAGCGTGGAGTCGCGGCTCTGTCTGTCATGACATCTTGACCCCGGCAGTGGTGCTCCCCTTCCGTCTGCCGGGGTTTTTCTTGGCTGTCAGTCTGCTTTGGGTGGAATCAGCTCCACCTCATCAGGCTGCATCTCTTTCAGATCCGGCAGCAGCCAACTGTTGATCCTCTGGCGCAGCTGGTCCACACCTGACTTTTTCAGAGCCGAAAACGTCTGCACACTCACCTTGTTGCCCAACCGTTCCTTGAGTTGCTTCTGAATCTGCAACATGGTGCTCTTGGCCGGACCTCGCTTGAGTTTGTCTTCCTTGGTCAGCAGCACGTGTAGGGGTACACCGGTCGATGAGCACCAATGCACCATCATTTCGTCGAATTCCTTCATTGGATGGCGAATATCCATCACCAGTACCACACCCTGCAGGCATTCGCGGTGCTGCAGGTAGGCATCCAGATGGCGCTGCCAGTGAAGTTTCATCGCAACCGGCACCTTGGCGTAGCCGTAACCCGGCAGGTCGACCAGTCTAAGACCTTCAATATTGAGTCTGAAAAAGTTGATCAGTTGCGTACGTCCTGGGGTTTTTGAGGTTCGTGCCAGCGCGGTCTGTGCGGTCAGTGCGTTGATCGCGCTGGACTTGCCGGCATTGGAGCGGCCGGCAAAGGCAACCTCGGCACCGCTGTCGGGCGGACACTGATCGAGACGTGATGCGCTGGTCTCGAAATGAGCAAGGTTGTAATGGATAACGGGGTCAAACGTAGACATGGCGCAAGACTCGGGTGGCCACAAAGTGAACATATACGTTCCAGTTTGTGGGGATATTGGTTTATAATGCCGCCAAAATTAAAAACGGCATAAAACACTTATAAAACAACAACTTACATATTAAAAGCTACTTATGTGTGTGACGTTTTGTGTGACGTTCTGTGTCACACTAAACAATACTCATTCTACCACTCGCACCCAACAAACGTACACCACCACCATCCAGTAAGCCGGGGGCTGTACAGGGGGTGGAAGGCATTAGCAGCAACAAGCTATACCACCCCAATCAATAAACTTCCCGTCATCACAAAGCACACTAAAGGGGCCATTTGCAAAGGTTGGGCGGGGCTGTGCACAAGTACACCGGCAGCACTGGCCCTGTGCATAAAAATGGCATGCAGGTGCCAATCAGCTATATAACAAAATATTATATATAAAAGCTATCAATTAAGCGATCTATGATTATTGTTGCATGCCTTAAAGCGTCTACAGCCCTTATATTACGGGGCTTTATGTCGTTCAGCATTAATCATGCCAGATTTATTGTTGCAAATAACCTATATAACTAAAAGTAATATATAAAATGGCAACAATAAAAAATACACACCATGTCAATCATTAATGGTGTTTACATAAGCTTGGCCGGTGCAGTGCGCGTATATCCAGCCATAGCTCAATTTTAACCATTTTTAATAAAAACCAAAATAAATTAATGACAATTTTATATGTAAAGCGATGACAATTTTACCAAAAATCATGCATTAATTGTTTGCGCATTTTTGTGGAAGTTAGCAGCATTTAGCGGCTTTAAGCATACATATTAAAAGCATTTAGCGTTATTTTTTGAATCATGTTTTTAATAAAGTTTTGACATTTCTGAATATAAAGTTTTGACCATTTTAAACATAAACCTGAATCCGTGACTTCAAACCCTCACTGATTCCTTGTAGCCCTGTAATCATGGGGGGTGTAACGATAAAATGAAGCTCGCTATCGATTCACCCAGACAGTGAACTCTGACCATGCGTACCTTCAAGCTCGAACAGTCCAAAACCGAGGTCATTACACCTCACGGCGGCCTTGCCGTCGTCGGATATAGTCTCAATACGATGACCTCTCTGGCCAAGACTTCGCGGACCATCGTAAAACGCCACGGTATCTCTAACATCGACCTCATCCGTACCTATCTGGGGCTGATCTGTCTGGGCAAGAGCGACTTCGAAGCCGTTGAGCAGACACGCCATGATGACTTCTTCAAAGCCGCGATGGGAATCAAGCAATCACCTTCATCCGCCCGACTGCGTCAGCGATTCGATGAGGATGCCCAGGCACTGATTCCATTGCTGGATGAGGCCAGCGTCGAGTTCCTGCACAACGCTTCAATATCTGTCGGTACTCTCGTCACGGGCCATGTGCCGCTGGACATCGACGTATTCCCCATGGACAACAGCAACAGTAAAAAAGAGGGCGTGGCCTATACCTACAAAGGGCATGATGGCTACGCGCCCATTGCCGCCTACCTGGGCACTGAAGGCTGGTGTCTGGGCTGTGAACTGCGACCCGGCAACCAGCACGCCAACAAAGAGTTTATTCACACCCTCGACCGCGTACTGCCACGGGCTCGACACCTGACAGAGGCACCCCTGCTGGTGAGACTCGACAGCGCGCACGATGCCGCCGACAACCGTGCGTACTTTCGTGCCCATGGGGTGGACTATCTGATCAAGTGGAACCCCCGTTCGCAAGACGGACTGGCGTGGATGGACAAGGCTCATGCGGCTGGTGCACTCTGGTGTCATGTCCGACCCGGAAAAATGGAAACGTTGGTGAGCGAACCGCTGGATGGCACTGGCGACCGTCTGATCGTCAAAGTCACGGTGCGCCAGAGTGACGCCAAGGGGCAGATGTTTCTGGAACCTGAGGTCAGCCTTGAAGGCTGGACCACCTCACTCTCATCCGAGATCGCGGATGAGGCAACCGTCATGGCGCTGTATTGCGATCATGCTACCAGCGAACAGTTTCATAGTGAATTCAAAACCGACCTCGACCTGGAACGCCTGCCATCCGGTAAATTCGATACCAACGATCTGGTCATGGCGTTCGCCGTATTGGGGTACAACATCCTGCGCTGGATGGGTCAGCGGGCACTACTGGGGCCGGATGCGCCGGTCCGTCATTCAGCCAAGCGCCGGCGGCTGCGCACGGTCATGCAGGAACTGATGTATATGGCCTGCCGCCTGATCAGTAGCGGTCGTCAGCTTAGCCTGCGCTTTGGTCGTAACTGTCCGGGGTTCAAAGCGTTCAGTCGGGTGTATGGATCTGCCTGATCCGTCACCAGGCATCGACACATCCAGCAAGTGCCAGGTATGGCAGGATCGGGTGTGGCCACACCAATGGAGCTGGTTATAAAACATACAGGTAAAGTACCATGGACAGACCGGCGGCGCGCTTAAACACCGGTGTACGGTGGACGAAAGCACCTGGCTGAAGAGGCTTCGCGAGTTCAGCCCAGCAGAGCTGAATCTGCGTATGAAGTCACTGATTCAGGTTGAAAGTTAGACTGTATGCATACCCATAGTAAAAGACTTAAGATATAGTACAGGGATGGAATAATGGATCACATAAGGACTTTTTCATGAAACTTAAAGATTTAATGTTAATCCCTCTTATTAGTTGCTTTATCCCACTAATGGCGCATGGAGCTGATGTGGAAATAAAAGGTGTCTACCTCGGGATGTCTAAAGGCGACTACAATCAAGTGTTTGCCAAGCAGTGGACTGTTGCTACCCATGATGTGACAACAGTTACTCCACTTTGGAATCATGAAAAACTGCAAAGTTTCACAGCAGATTTCAAGGTTGGGGGGTTCGAAGATATATTAGCCGCAGTTAAGAAAAAATACCCAAATCTGACTTGTGTTTCTTCAAAAATGAATAACACTTTCGGTGCAACACTAAATCAAAAAACATGCACTTATAAAGAGCTTACATTGCAGCGTTACCTTAGTGAGAGATATTTTGGGATGAGTACCTTGATATTAGGAAAACCATCACCAACTAAAAAAGTTTTGAACGATATTTAATCAAATGTCTGACAAAAGCTTTAAGAACACTAAACTTCTCTTCCCTGACGGTCTTGAATTCGTAGAGAAAAGCAACGGGTCGATAATTGGATTTGATAAATATAAACCTGATAAATCGTATGCCGACCAAAGTGGTCAGATTACTCTTGTTATAGAATCTACAAGTACTGGTGACAGGAAAGTAGGTATAGGGGAGTTACTGCAAGCTGAAAAATACTTCTGTGATCATAATGTTTCTGGAACCCTAATATTTTCATTATCTGGGAGTTCGAATAACAGTCCAAGACCCAATACTCAGAAACAGTATTTACAACCATATTTTGACTTTCTAAAGCAACAGAATTCTAATATTGGCGTATACGAAATTTACCTTATATTAGAAAGTGATTTAAGAGCACTCGATTGGTATGTAATGAATGATGCCTTTAGAGAAAAAGCGGATAGAATTTCGAAAACATAATGAGGCAAAAGTTTATCCTAAACAATTGCCACAAACTGATTCCTGAATCCGTGACTTCAAACCCTCACTGATTCCTTGTAGCCCTGTAATCATGGGGGGTGTAACGATAAAATGAAGCTCGCTATCGATTCACCCAGACAGTGAACTCTGACCATGCGTACCTTCAAGCTCGAACAGTCCAAAACCGAGGTCATTACACCTCACGGCGGCCTTGCCGTCGTCGGATATAGTCTCAATACGATGACCTCTCTGGCCAAGACCTCGCGCACCCTCGTCAAACGCCACGGTATCTCTAACATCGATCTCATCCGTACCTATTTGGGGCTGATCTGTCTGGGCAAGAGCGACTTCGAAGCCGTTGAGCAGACACGCCATGATGACTTCTTCAAAGCCGCGATGGGAATCAAGCAATCACCTTCATCCGCCCGACTGCGTCAGCGATTCGATGAGGATGCCCAGGCACTGATTCCATTGCTGGATGAGGCCAGCGTCGAGTTCCTGCACAACGCTTCAATATCTGTCGGTACTCTCGTCACGGGCCATGTGCCGCTGGACATCGACGTATTCCCCATGGACAACAGCAACAGTAAAAAAGAGGGCGTGGCCTATACCTACAAAGGGCATGACGGCTACGCGCCCATTGCCGCCTACCTGGGCACTGAAGGCTGGTGTCTGGGCTGTGAACTGCGACCCGGCAACCAGCACGCCAACAAAGAGTTCATTCACACCCTCGACCGTGTACTGCCACGGGCTCGACACCTGACAGAGGCACCCCTGCTGGTGAGACTCGACAGCGCGCACGATGCCGCCGACAACCGTGCGTACTTTCGTGCCCATGGGGTGGACTATCTGATCAAGTGGAACCCCCGTTCGCAAGACGGACTGGCGTGGGTGGACAAGGCCCATGCGGCCGGTGCGCTCTGGTGCCATGTCCGACCCGGAAAAATGGAAACGTTGGTGAGCGAACCGCTGGATGGCACTGGCGACCGTCTGATCGTCAAAGTCACGGTGCGCCAGAGTGACGCCAAGGGGCAGATGTTTCTGGAACCTGAGGTCAGCCTTGAAGGCTGGACCACCTCACTCT
Source organism: Marinobacterium sp. MBR-111 (assembly GCF_040547585.1). Lineage (NCBI taxonomy): Bacteria > Pseudomonadati > Pseudomonadota > Gammaproteobacteria > Oceanospirillales > Oceanospirillaceae > Marinobacterium > Marinobacterium sp. MBR-111. The sequence goes on along the minus strand of NZ_JBEPQA010000031.1, from coordinate 13,329 downwards.
CATCCGAGATCGCGGATGAGGCAACCGTCATGGCGCTGTATTGCGATCATGCCACCAGCGAACAGTTTCATAGTGAATTCAAAACCGACCTCGACCTGGAACGCCTGCCATCCGGTAAATTCGATACCAACGATCTGATCATGGCGTTCGCCGTATTGGGGTACAACATCCTGCGCTGGATGGGTCAGCGGGCACTACTGGGGCCGGATGCGCCGGTCCGTCATTCAGCCAAGCGCCGGCGGCTGCGCACGGTCATGCAGGAACTGATGTATATGGCCTGCCGCCTGATCAGTAGCGGTCGTCAGCTTAGCCTGCGCTTTGGTCGTAACTGTCCGGGGTTCAAAGCGTTCAGTCGGGTGTATGGATCTGCCTGATCCGTCACCAGGCATCGACACATCCAGCAAGTGCCAGGTATGGCAGGATCGGGTGTGGCCACACCAATGGAGCTGGTTATAAAACATACAGGTAAAGTACCATGGACAGACCGGCGGCGCGCTTAAACACCGGTGTACGGTGGACGAAAGCACCTGGCTGAAGAGGCTTCGCGAGTTCAGCCCAGCAGAGCTGAATCTGCGTATGAAGTCACTGATTCAGGATAAATTTTTGACAATTTTATAGAAAGAATAACATGACTAGAAATGCAAAAAAAAAAGGCATATGTGCATATACGCGCACTGCACCAGCAAAGCTTATAAAATGACTATTTTGCGGTGTTTTATACCAATGAATGCAAATGCTTTAAATGCTTCCCCACCCCCGTCAAGTAAATATTTTATTGACATCAATAAATAACCACCACTAAACTAAATCACGAGCTATAATTAAAAGAGCGGAACTCACTCCGCCCTCAAACAAGTTTGAGGGCTGCATTCGCTCCGCTTCTTATATTACTTGCGTAACATAAGAGCTTCGAAAAGCAAAAGCGCCACCCTCCCCTTATGTTGTAATATAAAGGGGGCGGAAAGGTGGCTAAACACATACACAAAAGAGGTTTTATTGATGTCAAGGATGAATACAAATGGCTACAGCAATCATGCGACTGGCGGGCACAAAGCACAAAACAACGGCAGGCGGAAAAACTGGGGGTAGCGGCTCCCTCGGCGGTTACGATAAACATAATGATCGCACATATGATTCCCCCCATGCTGACCCCACTTTAACCCAGTATAACTATCACGTTATCGGGTCTGGTAATACCCACCAAGACTTTATCGATCATTGCGTAAATCACGACATTGACCCTGAAAAACCATGCAGGCAAAAAGATCAAATATACGCATTTGACGCCATGTTTACAGCGTCCCCGGACTTTTGGCAGCACGATCAAAATTTGGCTCACGGATGGGATCAAAAACAGATTGATCAGTTTGTTGATGGGGTTCAGAGCTTTTTGAATAAAGAGTTTCCCGGTCAGTGTATATCGCTCGAAGTCCACCTCGATGAAACGTCCCCCCATATACATGCCATGTTAGTGCCTACTATCGAGCGAACCAATAAAAAGACAGGGGAGCATGAGCACGTCATAAGTTATAAAGATGTGCTCGGTGGGTCCAAATTCCAGCTGTCTGATATGCAGAATTCATATCATGATCATGTAAAACATTTAGGGCTGGAGCGCGGTACTGTCGGTAGTAAAGCAAAACACCAAAAGCCCGGACGTTATTACAGCGAGCAAGCAGCAAAAGAAGAAAAGGCATTGGAAGCCGCCAGAGAAGCTGCTGAGCAAGCAAAGAATACTATTGATAAGGCTCCATCATCCCTGACTCAAAAAGCCAAAGAAGCGCTTACTGGAAGCTATCAAGAGAAGCTTAAAGAACTGATTGATGCACAGTCAAAACTGATCGCTTCAAAACAACAGGAGCTAAATACTGTAAAAGCTGATTTAACAGCGCGTGTTGCAGCTGCGGAGGGTAGAGCGGAAAAGGAGCGTATACGAGCAAATACAGCACAAAAGGACATTGAACAGTCAATGCGTCCGGGTGTTTTTACCCGCATTAAAAACAAGTACATGGAGCTTAAAAAAGAGCTGAAAGAAAAGACAGCTCAAGTGCTAAAACTGTCCAAACGACTCGAAGAAAAAGATAAAGAGATCAAACGAGCTAACGATATTGCTGATCATTATCGCGAGCGAGCTATGCAATTCGAAGCCCAAGTACTTGATCAAAATAAGTCGTTTAATGAGATTTATGGAGCGAAATTACAAAAGCTTGAGGACGAGGTACGAGCAGCTCAGGAGCGGGAATTGCAGCTAATTATGCTAGCCCATACCGCTGCTCTGGATTCGCCTGACCCCGGCATTAGTACATATATAAACAGCGAAATATCACGTATTGAAAAATATGACGCTGAAGCTGTACGCAAAGAGCGTGAAGAGCCGGAACCTGAACCTATAAAAATAACCCGCAGAGAGCCTGTACACCAACAGCGAAACCATGAGTATGACCGGGGGTTTTCACGATGAGTATAACATTCAAAAAGCACGAGCTATGCTCCGGTGTTTACCATGTTTTAGTAAAAAAGAATGATGAGATAATAGCCGAGGCTAGAACAATAAAATGCGATGAAATAGAAGGAAATTTCGTGGATTTGTATTATTGCACAGAGCGTAAAATGAGAAATAAACTGATTTTTAAGCTAGAAAAAATATAAATGGGTGCTATAATCGGGAAATATAAGTAAATAAAGCGACCTTGCCGGGCCGCTTTATTGAAAGGTACAGGAGAGAGCTGCACCATGAATTTAAGTTAATTATAGCAAGTATATTACGCATGTAAACACTTACTAACAAAAAATCATAAATAACTTATCCACAGCTCTCATCCTGTACTTCATTCATAAATGGAGTTTTAAAATGTACAGGATGTTCCATGCAATACTTACAACCCATAAACTACGCCAGCAGCAACTATTACGTAAAATATGCACGTAAACACCACGTTGTATGCCCGCCTAATCCACAATTTATTAACAATGTTGCAAACGCCGATGACCAGCAATTAAACCGTATTGCGGCACGTATGGCCAGCTGGGGGGAGGGTCGCGAGCACATTATACCAGCAATAATAAATAGCCCGTACACAGCATGGCTTAAAAACCCTAAAGCCCTGCTTAACCGCCAAACCAAATTTAAAAGCATACTGAAAACGCTTAAAACCCTGCGTGGTTACTATTTGGAGCAATACGCATTTTATAATAAGCAAGTTGGCGATGTTAAAGCTAAAAAAGCACTATACCAGTATGTAAGCGAAGCCATAGCTGCAAACCGCCGCAAAACCATCGAAAATAATGAGCTATACCTCGAAAAAACCGAAATATACATGCATGGCCCCAGCGGTGTGCACAAGTTTGCACTTGCCGATGTAGCACCAACAGCCGCTGACAAAAAGGCCGAAATCTGGACGGATATGCTACTAATTCAGCGAATGGCGGACGAACAAGGCATGGAGCAAGTATTACTTACCGAAACAGCCCTGCCGCAGTACCACAGCAACCCCACAAAAGGCCGTTGCAGCTATAATGGGGCATCAAGCCGACAGGCCCTAAAGTGGATACAAGATAATGTACACAGGGTTATATACAAGCGTGCAAAAGCGGCTGGTATTAACTTAATGGGGTTTGCCGTGCCTGAACCACACAAGGACGGATGCCCGCATTTACACGTTGCCTTATTTGTGCCGCCCGATAAGCTAAATCGGTTTATAAGCATAGTGAACGATGTAAGAGCCGAAATAAGCTCTGAATATGGCATAAATTATAGCTTGGACCTTAGGTTAAAAACCGATCTTGAGAACGAGCAGGAACCGGCCCAAGCCGCGAGCTACGTGATGAAATACGTTATAAAAAGCTTCGACGATCCGGAAATAGGGGCATGGTATAGCCGCGATTGTGGGGGCGAAATACGCCGCTGCAACCGCATTGGGTTACAAGGGTTTAAAAGTAAGTTTAACTACCTGTACAAAATGCGTAAACAGCTGATTAAACACCCTATTAAGCTACTGCGAGAGCTTGGCGAAATGCTATGCAGCGATATGCAGTTAAGTGCCAAAAAGTATGCGTTTTTTAACCATTTTAATCCATATTTGAAAGGCGTTTATATTGAGGACGAAAACGGCAACAAACGGTTTAGCCATGTAACCCACAACCACGATGGCGGAGATATAGTTATTGTTAACTTAAACCGCATCCTTGACCCTAATAATAAGAACGACAAAGAACTTATTAATAAGCACGAGAATGGTGAAAAACAGGCTGAAACAACAGTAAATACAGGGACTGAGCATAAACAAGAGCTGGACGGACTGACAATTAATGTATGTTATTCAAGCGAGGCCGGAGCTTCGCCCGACCTCGTTATAACATCTGAAATCAATGATTTTTGGTCTGATTTTGATGATGATGAAGAGCAAATAAACTTACTCGACATCTAAAAACGATCAAAAAATAAACAGTAAAACAAGCAGCGACTACTGGTCGCTTTTCGTGTTTGTTTTGCGTGTGTACTTTTTGCGCTTTTTAGGTACTGTAAGCACATTAACAAGCGTTAAACAGTACTTATTAGCTATAAAATCAACGACTTCCAGCATTGATTTTAATTCCATGGAAAGCTCAGTTTTACTATACACGCTGCGGCCAGTTTTCTGACTTGCATGGCCCATCACTTTTTCAACAGTGGGCTCATGCAACTCCTTATAATCGCACAACCCACGGAACATATGCCGAGCTGAGTGTGTTACGTATTCAGGACCAAAACCATGATTATTGCGAAGCTGATAAATAAATGCGCGGCTTGCAGTTGTGCCCCGGTTTGCTTTCTTCGATTTGGGCTCATTTATACCAAAAAACAAAGCTGATCCTTGCTTTTTTAATGCCTGTTTATGCAAGTCCGTGATAATGGGAACCAAGCATGTTGGCACTGGAACACGACGTTTACTGTTTTCCGTTTTAACTTTTTTACGCTTTGCTTTAAACTCCTCTGATTCCGTAGGGTCTTCATCTTCATTGTTAATGTCGATATACAAAATACCCTCATGCTTAATAACATCCTTTGTTTCCAGTTGCCCTATTTCGCCAACTCGCGCACCAGTCATAAAGCACAAAACAACGACTATCCGAGCCTGATAATCCATCATTGTCAGCGCTTCGCAGATGGCTGGCATGTGCTTTTGCTCAAAGGGCCAACGTTCCTGTTTTTCTGAATTAACGATTTTAGAACCCAGCGCCTTGAGCTTTGGCAAATCAACGAGTTTTCGAGCCTTTAAGTAATCTACAAAAGCATTAACTTGAGCCACTTCATTGTTAATACTGCTTGCAACAAGTTCAGTCTTTTTACGTAAAGTTAATACATAATCAAGATGTTTATCATAATCAATTTCATGCAAGTACTTCACGCACATGAAGTCATGCCATCGCATAAGCATGCGCTTATAATTAACAAGCGTTTCGGCTGTTACTTCCTTTGTCAGCACAAGACTGTCGAGATACTTTTCTATATGTTCAATTATAGTTAGGTTGCCGCTGTCAACTGGGCCACCCCCGCCCCCGCCGCACGACATAAGCTCTCGATATGCCATTAAAGCTTCAATCTCTTTTTTGACATCGCCGCCGTAATCGAACACCGGATTGCCATTTTCGTCAATCGTAATAAGGGATTTGGGGCGAGAAGGCGGCTTTATAAGCACCTCGAAATTATTAGTAACAAAGCTGTATGCAGCACCGGCCCCGGCCCTTGGGCGTTTTTTAACGGCCCTTTTGACCTTCTTTACAATCTCTTCTCTATCTCTTTCGGCATCCATAACTTCGCGATCCAATACAGTTACCAAGTAGCGTGCAAGTGCTGGGTCAGCGGTCCTCAGCGAACATTGAACGATAGTTGAATGCACACGCTTTTTGTAGTGGTAAACGCCGTTGCGCTGTATAGTATGCGCAACTGGCGGCAGTCCAATGTGTGACGTATTGTGTGACGCTTTGTGTGACTTTTCCATTGTGCCTACCAATTTGATCGGTAAGCCATTGTTTTTAAAGTGATTTCACAACCGGCAACACAACGGTTTATAATGCCGCCAATTTTACCCGCGAACCGAGTCTGTCTCCAGTCAGGGTAATAGTGGAAATTGGCCGTTTACTGCTGTTTTACTGCAAAATCAGCGGTAGATTAAAACACATTTCGTCAAGCAAGAGTCTGGGTTAGTCAATGAACAAACTACTGATCAGCTTACTGGTAAGCATCGGTATCACCGGCGTCGCGCATGCGGCAGGTGATGCAACTGCAGGCCAGGGCAAGACAGCCGTATGTACTGCCTGTCACAGCACCGATGGTAACAGCGTCGTGGGTAACTTCCCAAAACTGGCTGGGCAAGGTGAAAAATATCTGCTCAAGCAGATGCTCGAAATCAAAAGCGGTGTACGTTCCGTGCCGGAAATGACCGGTATGCTGGATAACCTCAATGAACAGGACTTGGCTGATATTGCGGCGTTCTTCGCCAGCAAGAAAGTTCAGCTGGGGCAGGCTGCAGCAGACCAGGTTGAAGCGGGTCAGAAAATATGGCGCGCCGGTGTTGCAGATAAGGGCGTAGCAGCCTGTACTGCCTGCCACGGCCCCAACGGCAAGGGGATTGACTCTGCGGCTTACCCGTCGCTGAGCGGCCAGCACGCCCAGTATGTTGAGTCTACGCTGAAGAAGTTTGCCAGCGGTGATCGTAACAACGATCCGGCCAACATGATGCGCGATATTGCATCCAAGATGAGCGAAGCGGAAATGAAAGCGGTTTCCCAGTACGTTCAGGGCCTGCACTAAGCGGCAGGTGTTGCGTCCAGTCTGATCAAAAAGGCAGCATAGGCTGCCTTTTTTGTTGAGCATGAAACTTATTCAGGCTTGTCGAGGTCACTATCCGACAAGATGCCAGCTCTGGGAGAATTGAAATGTTGAAAAAGCTGTTGCTGACAGCATCGCTGTCTTTGTTTGCCGCACTGTCCTGGGCTCAGGACTATCGCGAAGGTGAGCACTATTTCGCTCTGTCTCATCCGGTCAAAACGGTCGCGGATGATAAGGTAGAAGTGGTTGAGGCCTTCGGGTATGCCTGTCCTCACTGCAACACCTTTGAACCTATGTTGGCTCACTGGCGCGAACAGCAGGCTGATGATGTTGCTTTCGTTGGTCTGCCTGTGGTGTTTGGTCGCAGCTGGGAGCCGCTGGCGCGGGCCTATTATGTTGCCGAATTGAGCGATAAAGTTAAAGAAACGCACCAGCCAATGTTTGATGCAATCCACCTTCAGCGCAAGCGTTTCAGCAGTGTGGAAGCGCTGGCTGAGTTTTATGCTACCTTGGGTATTGAGAAGGAAGAATTCACGAAGCTTTATGACTCCTTTGCCGTTAACATGAAACTCAAGCAGGGAGACTCTAAGCTGCGTGGCTATGAAATTACCGGTGTTCCGGCCATGGTTGTGAATGGCAAGTACCGTGTAAGTGCTGCTTCAGCCGGGGGGCACAAGGAAATGCTTGAGGTCGTGGATTATCTGGTTGAGCGCGAACGCTCGGCACTCTGATTCAGGTCATGCCGCAACACCAAAAACCGCCTTTTGCAGGCGGTTTTTTCGTTTCCATTCAGAAACGCAAGGTAATATGCTGTAGCTCAGAAGCGTAGATTGTCTTGTGGTGAGGAAAGTGAGTGTCTGACCAGGAAAACTGGAAGCGCAAATATACGGAGTTGACGCTCGAAGTTGAGCGGCAGCAGCAGTCTGATGCCCGTATCAAAAGTGAGCTTACTGCACTGGTCGAGCACATGGCACTGGGCCTGCAGGGCAATGGGTCTGAACTTGACAGCGAACTTGCTTCCCTTCTGACTTCACTGAAGTCACAGAATACTGAACGTGTGGCATCGTTGTCACGTCAGGTCCGTAAAAGCGTCAAGCAACTGGATCAGGATCGGCACGGAGTCTCCGACAGCCTTGCCAAGGTGCTGCGCCGCTGGAGCCAGCAGCTGCGTCGGGTCAATAAGGTTCCTTCTGTCGATAATCTTCTGGGCAACGTTGAAAACCGTATCCCTGATGCAGTCGAGCGTCTGTACAAGCTATCTGATTTGCTGATGGACCTGGTCGAGCTGCAAAATGGCATGCTGGTGAGTAACGCAACCTCTGGCTCCCCTGAAAATGATTTTGAACTGAACGCTGATGCGGGCCAGGATATTGATATGCTCCGTGCCAGTGTCGCATCGGAGATGCTGCAGTTGCTTGAAGCATTGCAGGTGCCGGCAGAGGGTGTTGAACGTGCTCGGAACCTGGTATGTCAGCTCGAGGAAGGGCTGGAACTGGAGCAGTTGCCTGAGATGCTGTCTACAGTGGTTGAGCTGGTACGTCTTGCAGGAGGAAACACTCAGGAAGATTTTGAAAATTACCTGCTGACGTTGAACTCCCAGCTCTCGTATGTACAACAGTTTCTGGAAGAAAGTCGAACTGATGAGGCGCAGGCGGTGCAGGCGCATCATCAGCTGGACTCGACGGTGCGTCGTGACGTACGCAACATTCATCTTACGGTGAAAGAGTCCGAGGACCTCAACCTGCTGAAGCAGAGTGTTGCCCGGCAGTTGGCCTCTATCGTGCGTACCATGGACAGCTACCGACAGCAGGAGCAGGCGCGCGAAGACCGTCTGAACCGGCGTTATGATGACTTGCTGCACAAGGTTAAGCAGATGGAAGTCGAGACCAGTAAGGTCAAGGCAAGGATGAAAGAGGAGCAACTGCGTGCGCGCACGGACCCCCTGACCGGTCTGCCGAACAGAACTGCCTATGAGCAGCATCTGGAATCGGAGATGGATCGCTGGCGACGCTATCAAACACGGTTTTCCCTTGCTGTCGGAGATATCGATTTTTTCAAGAGAATCAATGATGATTTGGGGCACCTTGCCGGAGACAGAGTGTTACGCCTTGTAACCAAGGTGTTGATGCATAATCTGCGCAGCACTGATTTTATTGCCCGTTTTGGCGGTGAAGAGTTTGTTATTCTGTTTCCCTCAACCAGTGCCGATGAGGCCTACCGTGCCACCGAGAAGTTGCGTCAGGCCATTGCCGACAGCCCCTTCAACTTCAAGGGTGAGCGGGTTGAAGTCAGTATCTCCTTTGGTGTCGCTGAGGTTGCCTCCGAAGATGACGCAGAAAATCTGTTTACACGTGCGGACCAGGCACTTTATCGAGCCAAGCAACAGGGCCGAAACCAGACACAGCTGGCCACGACAGGGTAGAATGGAGCTTTTCGTCAACCACGGGATATCCTGAGCTGTGCGGACCGTATTGCGCTCATTGAAGATCGCCTGGATCTTCTCTTACTATCGTCTCGACACGTTTTTCAATCAGCCACTGTTGCCCTGGTATGTGAGGGCTCTGTTCTGGCTACTCCCATCCCGCTACCTTATTCCTGCACGCCACCCGCAGGCGGAACGTTTGCGCCTGGCGCTTGAGGCATTGGGGCCGGTGTTCATCAAGTTTGGTCAGATGCTGTCTACGCGTCGAGATCTGCTACCGGATGACATCGCACAGGAACTCTCAAAACTACAGGACCGGGTACCGCCTTTCTCCGGTCAGTTGGCGCAGAAGATAATCGAGCGTGAATTGAAGCGACCTGTTACGGAGATTTTCTCATCATTCAGTGTAGAGCCAATGGCATCTGCCTCGGTGGCGCAGGTACATGCGGCGACACTGAATGATGGCAAGGCGGTTGTAGTCAAGGTGATACGCCCCGGTATCAGCAGCGTTATCCGTCAAGATGTGGCGCTGCTGTATCTGCTGGCGCGGTTGATGCAGGCGATCTGGTCTGAAGGGCGCCGGCTGCGCCCTGTCGAGGTGGTGCATGAGTATGAACAGACCATTTTCGACGAACTGGATTTACGCAAGGAAGCAGCCAACGGGTCGCAGCTGAGACGCAACTTTGATGACTCTGACATCTTGTATGTGCCCGAAATATTCTGGGATTACACCCGCCAGCAAGTTCTGGTGATGGAGCGTATACAGGGGGTCCCTGTTGCTGATGTGGCACAGCTGCGGGTGCAGGGGACTGACATGAAACTGCTGGCAGAGCGTGGCGTGGAGATCTTTTTCACGCAAGTATTCCGTGACAGCTTTTTCCATGCCGACATGCACCCGGGCAATATTTTCGTATCACGGGATAATCCGGCCAATCCACAATATATTGCCGTAGACTTTGGCATCATCGGCTCACTCAATGCCGAGGATCAAAACTATCTGGCACGTAATATTCTCGCTTTTTTTAAGCGCGACTATCGGCAGGTTGCGCAGTTGCACATCGACTCAGGCTGGGTGCCGAGAGATACTAACGTGCATGCGTTCGAGACAGCGATCCGCAGCGTTTGTGAGCCGATTTTTGAGAAGCCGCTGAAGGATATATCTTTTGGTATGGTGCTGCTGGGGCTGTTTCAGACCGCACGTCGCTTCAATATGGAAGTTCAGCCGCAGCTGGTATTGTTGCAGAAGACCCTGCTTAATATTGAAGGGCTGGGGCGCCAACTCTACCCTGACCTCGACCTTTGGCAGACCGCCAAGCCGTTTCTGGAAAACTGGATGCAGCAGCGGATGGGCGTTAAGGCAGCCTATCAAAGCATCAAGCAACAGGCGCCGGAATGGTTGGAAAAAATGCCCCACTTACCCCAGCTGGTGTATGACAGCCTGCAACAACTCAAACTTGGTTCCGAGAACAATGAGGGGCTGCAACTCAAGCTTCAGCAACAGCGGGTACGGGATGAACAACGTAAAAGACGTTATCTGCTGACGGGGATAACCCTACTGGCTGCCGCGACGGTGACTGCACTGCCAGCATTGCAACAAAGCCTACAGGATCTGCCTTGGTATGCGCTGCTAGCGGGGGGCTGCGGCTGGCTGTTGATCTGGCGAGCCTGAGGCTGCTGGTTCAGGTCGTCACGATCAGTTATGCTTCGACGCTTCCAATTCAATCGGAACAGTACAGAGAGGCATCATGTCTGCAGACTGGCTTGAGCAGATCAAGTGGGACGAAAAGGGCCTGATCCCGGCCATCGCCCAGGACTTCAGAACCGGGCGCATCCTGATGGTGGCCTGGATGAATGAAGAGGCGCTGCAGTTGACGGTGTCCGAACAGCGAGCCATCTATTGGTCGCGCTCGCGCAACAGGCTTTGGCGCAAGGGTGAAGAATCCGGACATGTGCAGAAACTGCATGAACTTAGACTGGACTGTGACGGGGACGTGATTCTGCTCAGTGTTGAACAGTTGGGCGACATCGCCTGTCATACCGGTCGTGAGAGCTGCTTCTATCGTGTACTGCGCAATGGCACAGAATGGGAAACCGTTGATGCCGTACGCAAGGATCCGAATCAAATCTATACCAGCAAAGGCTCGCATGATGAGTGATGTGCTTGATCAACTACAACAGGTGCTTGAGGCTCGTAAGCAGGCGGATGCCGAAACTTCCTATGTGGCATCTCTGCATGCCAAGGGACTCAACAAAATTCTGGAAAAAGTCGGTGAAGAAAGTGTCGAAACGATACTGGCTGCCAAGGATGCCGGCCTCAGCGGTGACAATACCGATCTGATCTATGAAACCGCAGACCTCTGGTTCCATACACTGGTGATGCTGTCACATCTGGGAGAGAGTCATACGGCTGTACTGCAGGAGTTGGCACGTCGTTTTGATCTTTCAGGTCTGGAAGAGAAGGCCTCGCGAGGCAAACAATAAACATTAAAACCGTTTCAGCTGCGGGCTGTAACGGTGCTATAAGATATGACTGATATATTCACTACAGTGAATCTTTACAACCGCGGGAGGTAATATGCTCGGTGGAATCAGTATTTGGCAGCTGTTGATCGTTCTGGTAATCATCATTCTGCTGTTTGGCACCAAAAAACTGCGCAATATCGGTGGTGATCTGGGTGGAGCCCTGAAAAGCTTTAAGAAGGCCGTGAATGAGGATGATTCAGGTAAGAGCGACAGTGAAGCCGAGCAGAAAAAGATCTCGGCCGAGCAGGATGCTCAGTTCAAAGAGTCTGAAAAAACTGAGACCAAATCCGACAGCAAGTCAGACAAGTAAGCTGACGGCAGATGTTTGATATCGGTTTCTTTGAACTTCTGGTCATAGGTGTTGTTGCGCTGCTGGTGCTGGGTCCTCAGCGTCTGCCGATGGCCGCACGCACCTGCGGCCTGTGGCTGGGGCGTCTGCGACGTACCGTTGGCTCCATCCAGAGTGAGATCAGGGAAGAGCTCAGAATGGAAGAGCTGAAGCGGACAACGGCGATCGAAAAAGAGCAGCTCGAGCGAGAGCTGCGGGAGATGAGCCAACCATTTTCAGACTCGCCTTTTGAAACCGGCACCGCCGATAACGCCAAAGATTCAGGCGAGGCCGGTATTAATACAGATGAAAGTAAAACCAGTGACAAGAAAGAGACACCATGAGCGTGGATCACTCTGATCAGGAACAACCATTGATTGCCCATCTGGTGGAGCTTCGTCAACGACTGCTTTACAGCGTCCTGGCGATACTGGTGATTTTTCTCGGTCTGTTCTACTTTGCCAACGACCTCTATACGTGGATTTCCGCGCCATTGACAGCCTTGCTGCCGCAAGGCACAAGCATGATCGCAACGGATGTGACCTCTCCTTTCTTTGCGCCATTCAAGCTGACACTTGTGGCATCAGCTTTCATTGCCATGCCCTTCCTTTTGCATCAGGCCTGGAGCTTCATTGCGCCTGGCTTGTACAAGCATGAAAAGCGTCTAGCCATTCCATTGCTGATTTCGAGCATCCTGCTGTTCTATATGGGTATCGCGTTTGCGTACTATGTGGTGTTTCCGATCATCTTCGGTTTCTTTACCAGTGTAGGGCCTGAAAATATTGCGGTAATGACCGATATAAGCAGCTATCTCAATTTTGTCCTCAAACTGTTTTTTGCTTTCGGCATCGTCTTTGAAATACCCGTGGCTACCCTGCTGCTGTTATGGTCTGGTGCTGTGACGGTCAAAAGCCTAAAAGAGAAGCGTGCCTATGTCGTCGTCGGCTGTTTTGTTCTTGGCATGCTGCTGACTCCGCCCGATATAATTTCCCAGAGCCTGCTGGCTGTTCCGATGTGGCTGCTGTTTGAACTTGGCATACTGCTTGGAACCATACTGGTTCGGAAGCCGGATGAAGCTGAGGATGAAAGTGATTCCGCGGCTGATCCTAATAAGTAGTGTTATTACACCCAAAACAACAACAGGCGCTCTGGCGCCTGTTGTTGTTTTGGGGTGGGGCAATGCCGGTTTTCATCTTTCTGAAACTTTTTTACAGACAGGTGTTGACTCCCTCAGTGGTGTCTGTA
>NZ_JBEPQA010000030.1:0-36306 GCF_040547585.1 Marinobacterium sp. MBR-111 | reverse complement strand
AGGGTTTTAGGCGTCTAAAAAGCGGAAACCCGCATGAATACTGGCCTGAGGCGTGTAAAAGAGACGATTTTCAGTGGATAACTGTCGAACTCGGGTGTTCCAGGCTGCGCAGGTCGCAGGTCTGAGTCCTGAATTGACGACTTCATGGGTCTGGTCCATTTCGATCGGAGTTGGTGTAACCGGGATCATACTCAGCTGGATTTCTCGCGAGCCTATCATCACAGCCTGGTCGACACCTGCCGCCGCTTTCCTTGTTGCGGCTCTGGCCACAACGCCTTACGAAGAAGCCATTGGTGCGTATCTGGTATCGGCGATAGCCTTTGTTTTACTTGGTCTGTCGGGTTATTTCGAAAAGGTCATTCGTCTGATTCCATCCGGCATTGCTGCCGGGTTGTTGGCCGGTATTCTGCTGCAGTTTGGTATCGGTGCCTTTGGTGGCATGAGCGTTGATCCGCTGTTGGCCGGTATGCTGATCCTGGCGTATGTAGTACTCAAGCGTTTCACGGCGCGCTATGCCGTGGTGGGTATTCTGCTCTTGGGTGTTGTTCTGCTTTTGGTTCAAGAGCGTGTCGATCTGTCGGCACTGGAACTGAGACTCGCAGCGCCGGTTTTCACCATGCCGTCGTTCTCATTCAACGCCCTGTTGAGTGTTGCCTTGCCTTTGTTCCTGATTACGCTGACCGGACAGTATATGCCTGGCATGCTGGTGTTGCGTAATGACGGCTTCAAAACCAGCGCCAACCCAATCCTGACCATTACGGGCCTGGGCTCCTTGCTTATGGCTCCCTTTGGATCGCATGCCTTCAACGTGGCTGCTATCACGGCTGCAATCTGTACCGGCAAGGAAGCGCACGATGACCCTTCCAAGCGCTGGGTCGCAGGGATCGCCGCAGGTGTTTTTTATATCCTGGTGGGTGTCTTCGGCGTGACTCTTGCCGCCGTCTTCATGGCGTTCCCGCAGGCCTTCATCAGCACTTTGGCGGGTTTGGCTCTGCTGGGCACGATTGGCGGCAGCCTCGCCAGTGCCATGGATGATCCCAAATCTCGGGAAGCAGCTCTGATCACTTTCCTGGCATCTGCCGCGAATATCACGCTGTTGGGGATTGGCGGTGCCTTTTGGGGATTAGTGATCGGCCTGGGATCCTACCTTGTGCTCAATGGTCGCTTGCCACGCCGCCAGACCGTTGAACTCGTGGCATGCTCGGGAGAAGCCTCTCAATGAGCACGCAGTCTAAGTCTTCTGCCACTTCTACTTGGCACGAACAGCACGGTCGCTATCCCCAAGCAGGCAATGTCGCTGACTTTCGTCGCAACCTGATGCAGGTACGGCAGCGGATCGCTGATGCCTGTCTCAGGGTGGAGCGAGATCCTCAGGATGTGCGTTTGCTGCCGGTCAGCAAAACCTTTTCCGAGCCCCAGCTGCGACTGGCATATGAAGCAGGGTGTCGCCAGCTGGGTGAAAACAAGGTGCAGGAGGCCTATCGGAAATGGGGCAACCTGTCTGACCTGTCTGAGTTGCGATGGTCGGTGATAGGCCATCTGCAAACCAACAAGGCCAAACTGGTCGCACGTTTCGCCAGCGAATTTCAGGCACTGGACAGCCTGAAACTGGCGGAGGCGCTGGACCGGCGTCTTCAGGCAGAGGGGAGGGAGTTGGATGTCTTCGTACAGGTCAATACCTCAGGTGAGAGCAGCAAGTACGGTCTTGCCCCGGACGAGGTGGCGACTTTCATGCGGCAGATGCCTCACTTTTCCGCTCTACGTGTCCGCGGGTTGATGACACTCGCTCTGTTTTCGTCCGATGCGCCTCGGGTCCGCACCTGCTTCGCATCTTTGCGCGAACTTAGAGACCGCTTGCGTCAGGAGATACCCGCAGGCGTCACATTGGATGACTTGTCGATGGGAATGTCAGGCGACTTTGAAATCGCCATAGAGGAAGGCGCTACCGTCGTTCGTGTTGGCCAGGCCATTTTCGGTGCTCGCGCTATTCCGGACAGTCATTACTGGCCTTCGGCATAGTTGGCTGGCTGCAACGGCACGTTTACCCATTCTTATTTTTACCCACTTATCGTTAAGGAATTACCGCACTATGTACGATTCTTCGATCACCCTGGACACCTTTGATGCATCGTTGGCTGAGGCTTTGCAAGGCGAAATCCAGCGTCAGGAAGACCATGTCGAGCTGATCGCCTCCGAGAACTATGCGAGCCCGCTGGTGATGGCGGTGCAGAATACGGTGTTTACCAACAAATATGCCGAAGGCTACCCAGGACGTCGCTACTACAGCGGTTGCGAGTACGTCGATCAGGCTGAGCAGCTGGCCATCGACCGTGCCAAGGCGCTGTTCAACTGTGACTATGCCAACGTGCAGCCACACGCGGGGGCTCAGGCCAATGCGGCGGTCTTTCTGGCGCTGGTGCAGCCGGGCGATACCGTGATGGGTATGAACCTGGCACAGGGTGGTCACTTGACCCACGGTAACCCATCAAACTTTTCAGGACGGCACTACAATATCGTGCCCTATGGCCTGGACCCCGAAACCGGCCTGATCGATTACGACGAGATGGAGCGCATTGCGCTGGAGACTCGTCCCAAGCTGCTGATCGGTGGCTTTTCAGCCTATTCGCGTCGTAAGGACTGGGGTCGGATGCGCGCCATTGCCGACAAAGTGGGAGCCCTGTTCTGGGTTGATATGGCGCACGTGGCCGGTCTGGTGGCGGCCGGTGAATACCCGGACCCCTTGCCCCATGCCCATGTGGTCACCAGCACCACCCACAAGACGCTAAGGGGACCGCGTGGCGGGCTGATTTTGTCCAAGGGGCAGGATGAGGACTTCTACAAACGACTGGACTCGGCGATATTTCCGGGTGTGCAGGGCGGCCCACTGATGCACCAGATAGCCGCCAAGGCTGTGGCGTTCAAGGAAGCGTTGGCGCCCGAGTTCAGAAGCTATCAACAACAGGTTGTGATCAACGCTCGCGCAATGGCCACTGTGATTCAGGCGCGTGGATACAAAGTCGTGTCTGGTGGCACGGACAACCACATGATGTTGATAGACCTGATCGGCCGCAGTTACACCGGCAAGGAGGCGGATGCAGCCTTGAGTGAAGCCTGGATCACCACCAACAAGAACTCGGTGCCTAATGATCCACGCTCGCCGTTTGTTACCTCGGGACTTCGCATCGGTACACCGGCAGTAACCACCCGTGGTTTCGGTGTGGCAGAGTGTGAACAGCTGGCCGGTTGGCTGTGTGATGTGCTGGATGCGCTGGGATCCGCCGACCGCGATGCTGTCATTGCCAGGGTGCGGGAGCAGGTGCTGTCGCTGTGCCGCCGTTACCCGGTCTATGCCTGAGGCGAAAGTGTCTCGGCTATACGAGGTTGCCGTTATACTCGGTTATTCCCCGTCATTAGCCCCGTAGAAAGAGGCAAGGAGAGTCAAAGGTGAACGTGACACGGAACGGCCTGCTGGCACAGGTCTCGGCGGCCCATCTGATCAGCCATCTGCATATCATGACGGTGCCCGCGTTGTTGCCGCTGCTGCCCGGGGTGATGGAGGTCGGTTTCGTCGAGCTGGGCATCGCCATCGGCGTGTTCAACATTGTCACGGCGATGGTGCAGATCCCGCTCGGTTTCATGGTCGACCGGATCGGGGCCAAGCGCATGCTGCTGGCTGCGCTGCTGCTGGGAGCCTTCAGTTTCGGGCTGGTGGCGGCCATACCGACCTACAGCTGTCTGCTGGTAGCCATGGTGCTGGCGGGGTTGGCCAATGGCGTTTACCACCCTGCAGACTATTCATTGCTGTCTCGCGGGATGGCGCCGGAACGGATGGGAAAGGCGTTCTCGGTGCATACCTTCTCGGGTTTTCTGGGCGGTGCGCTGGCGCCACCGGTGATGATAGGGGTGGCATTGATGCTGGAGCCGCGTTGGGCGTTTGCGGTTGCCGCAATGGCGGGCTTGCTGGTATGTACACTGGTGATGCCTGGAGTGGGGCAGGGGCTGCCGGACCAGGGTACTGCTGATGCATCTCGCGTCGAGCAACGTCCTCTGGCCACGCCGCTGGCTTCTTTGGCAATTCTGATGCTGCTGTTCATGATGCTGAATCTGAGCACTGGCTCGATCGAGCAGTTCTCGGTATCGGCACTGGTGGGCGGATTCGATGTATCACTGCCGGACGCCAACCGGGCGCTGACGGTATTTCTGTTCTCGACTGCCTTTGGCGTGCTGGCCGGTGGTGTGCTGGCCGACATGACTAAACGACACGGTTCCCTGGCGGGGATTGCCTTTGCACTGGCGGCCTGTCTGGCGATGGTGGTGGCGAGTGTACCGCTGTCGCCCCTGATGTTGGCACTGGTACTGGGCGCGACCGGTTTCCTGGCCGGTGTGGTCGCTCCGTCACGTGACATGCTGGTACGTGCGGCGTCACCGGCAGGGGCGGAGGGGCGTACTTTTGGCATCGTCTCGACCGGTTTCAACCTCGGAGGCGTGGTTGGGCCAATACTGTTCGGCTTCATGCTGGACCATGGCTGGTATACCAGCCTGTTCTGGGCCGCAGCCGCGTTTATGGGGATCACTACCTTGATCGTGCTGTTGCAGGAACAGCGCAGGGTAAAGTATCTGGAAGAGACAAATCTGGCAGGTGCAAACTAAACCAGTATTTCGCGTTTGGAGAACTCTTCTTTCAGGGCTCGCTCGAGGCTTGCTATTCATGCTGCCCAGATCGCAGTAAAATCGCCAGCTTTAAGATCACTATCGGAGTAACCACCCATGGGCAGAGCGTATCAGAACCGCAAAGAGTCGATGGCCAAAACATCAGACATGAAGGCCAAGCTCTACAGCCGTTACGGGCGCGAAATCTATGTCACGGCCAAATCGGGTGGGGTCGACCCCGATGGTAATCTGGCGCTGCGTGGCTTGATCGATCGCGCGAAAAAGGAGCAGGTTCCAGGGCACGTGATCGAAAAGGCGCTCGACAAAGCCAAGGGGGCTGGCGGCGAAGACTACTCCCCGGCGCGTTACGAAGGTTACGGCCCCGGTGGCAGCATGGCCATCATCGAATGCCTGACTGATAATCCCAACCGCACCTTCGGCGACGTGCGTCAGGCGTTTACCAAGACCAAAAGCAAGATCGGTACTCAGGGCAGCGTCAGCCATATGTTCGATCACTGTGCCATCTTTGTCTTTGCTGGCGATGATGAAGAAGCGGTGCTTGAAGCCCTGATGGAAGGGGATGTTGACGTTACCGATATCGAACTTGAAGACGGCAAAATTACCGTCTTCGCGCCCAACACTGAATATTTCAAGGCCAAGACCGCGCTGATCGAACGCTTTGGCGATCTTGATTTCGACGTTGATGAAATTCAGTTCATCCCGCAAAGCTATACCAGCCTCAGTGGCGACGATGTGGCGATGTTCGAGAAATTTCTGGCGATGCTGAACGATCTGGACGATGTACAGCAGGTGTACCATAACGTCGAGTTCTGAAAGGACTGCTCCGCGCCAAAAGCCGCCACGTAGTGAATAGAAAGAGGCCAGCCTACTGAGCGATCAGGCCGAGGAGGGCCTGACGTAAAAGCGGTTATCGCCATATGCAGAGCAGCCTTGGCGCTCGCCATGAATGATCATGTTGAGCGCCAAGGCATTTGCCGGTGTCGGGCCGGCGCGTAACTTAGACTTTGAAACGACCCAGTTGCTGGTCAAGGCGAGCGGCGCTGGTGGATACCTCTTTACCTAGTGCCGTGACCTGTGCAGCAGCCTGCGCCAGTACGTCGGCCGAATCGCCGATGCTGGTGATGTTGCGGTTGATCTCTTCGTTCACCATGCTCTGTTCTTCGGCAGCAGTCGCGACCTGAGTGGTGTTTTCAGAAATGGCAGTGATGCGTGAAGAGACGCCTTCCAGTCGCTGATAGCTGGAGTGACTCTGCTCGACGGTCTGAGCGGCCATGCCACGGCAGTGCTGCATGCGGCCGACACTGTCATCCACATCGCGTTTCAGGGCTGAAATGAGTGTGTCGATATCGCCGGTAGCGTCCTGCGTGCGGCTGGCAAGGTTTCGGACTTCATCAGCAACCACCGCGAAGCCACGTCCCTGATCACCTGCGAGCGCGGCTTCTATTGCGGCGTTCAGGGCCAGCAGGTTGGTCTGTTCGGCGATATTCCGTATGGTTTCGATGATCTTATAGATTTCGTCACTGCGGCTGGCAACCTGACCGATACTCTCTGAAGCGTCATCCAGTGCGCCGGACATGTTACCGATTTCGTCAACGGTCGATTTGAGCGTGCTGCGGGTGGCGCTGACTTCATGCTCGGAGCTGCCGGCGTCCTGAGCCGTTTGACCGGCCAGGTTGGCCACCTGGGTGGCAGTAGCGGCCATCTCGTTGGCGGCTGCCGCTACACTTTGCAGCTGTTTCTGCTGCTCTTCAGTTGATTCTCGGGTTTGTTGTGCATTGTCTGCCAGGGCCTTGGCATTCTGCTGCAACTGTGCCGACAGGCTGATCAACTCATGAATGACGGTGCGTATCTTGCGGGTAAAGCTGTTGAAACCATCCGAAACGGCGTTCAGTTCAGCATGACGGAAATGCTCCAGCTCCTGTGTCAGGTCGCCCTCAGAGCCTCCCAGTGCCTGCATGCGTTCGCCGAGTTGAGCCAGCGGTTTGGTAATGCCGGATATGAACAGATTCACCACCGCCAGAGTAATCAGCAGAATGACGCCTGCGGTGATCAGCAAATCCCAGATGGTGCTGCTGCGGTTATCTTCCATATCGGCCTGTAACTGGTTCAGTTCTGCCAGGGCGGCGGCCTTGGGAACTTCCACAATCAAACGCCAGCGGGTATTGGCGACGGACAGTTCCTCAGTCACCATAATGATATCGTTGCTGTCTTCAGGGTTGTTGATGCGTTGCAGGAAGTCTGGATCAACGGATTGAACGGTCTTCCCGGCGGCTTGGGTAAACCGGCTGGATGCGATAACACGATTCTGCTGGCTGAGCAGTGTAATACTGGCTTCGCCGTCATAGAGGTTCTGTGACAGTTTTTCAGTCAGTTGCTGCAGCACCGGCAGGTTGATGTCGGTGCCGGCAACCCCGATCACCTTTTTGTCGTGCATGATGGGTACGGTGAGGGACGTCATCAGTACCGAATTGCCCGGCTCGATCTCGTACAGGTAGGGCTCTACCATACAGGGTGAGGCTGTTTCGCGTGGGCACAGATACCATTCGGATTCACGCATGCCGTTTGCGTTCAGTGTGGCGTCCAGTTTGCGGTTCGAGTCTTCGGTAGGATAAAACGTGAGTGAATCACCTTCTCTTACCCAGTAAATTTCAAGGTTGCCCTGTTTCGAGCTGTGCTCCAAATCTCCCTTGTACAGGTTGTCGAAGTTGTCATAGCCATTGGGTTCGAACTGGGCATACATGGAGCTGACTTCTTCGTTGGCCAGCAAGTGCGCCCGGACCAGTTGCTTGGCCGCATGGCGTGAAACCAGTTGATCGGTCCAGGCGGTTGCGCCCATGAAAGTCGCCAGGGCGGTTGCCGAGTCGAAACCGCGCTCAAGGCGCTGGCGAATATCAACCGATATCTGTCCAGCGGTCAGGTGCAATTGGTCATTCACGTTCTCGGTAATGATGCCTGTGGTGTCGTCCACAGCCTTGTCGATGGATGATTGATAAGCCCCGAGCGCAAGAAAAATGACAATTCCGAGTGAGACGAGGATGGCAAGTGCTGAGCCGACCAGCAGTTTGAAGCGGATGGACAGGTTGGTCATATAGTCCGTTCCTCAGGAGAAGTTGTGTGGGCATGTCACGCGGGCAGGCGCGACAAATAGTCCGCAGAGCGCATAGTTGCCTGAAAACTCCTTCTTTCAGAATGGTTATAACAGCTTTATAAAGAACTTGGTGAGCGTTGTCGAGCCGATTAACCCTCCTGCTTGCGATAGGCCAGTGGGCTGACACCGGTCCAGTGTTTGAATGCCCTTGAGAACGCGCCTGGCTCGGCGAACCCCAGTTGGCTTGAAATATCCCCGATGCTCAAATTTTGCCGGGTCAGCATCATGATCGCCTGGTCTCGGCGCAGGTTGTCCTTGATCTTCTGGTAGGAGGTACCTTCGGCCTTCAATTTGCGTGATAGCGTATAAGAGGTGGTGTGCAGCTGCTCCGAGACCCAATCAAGATTGGGCAGGCCACCTTCTTCAAACCCTTCCAGCAGGCCGCGTACCCGGGTGCTCAGGCTATCGTCTTCGTCGGTCCAGATCAGCAGGTCGCGCGGTGAACTGAGAATGAACTCGTCCAGCTCCCGTGTGGTGCGCGTTACCGGCATGCTGAGGTAGTTTTTGCTGAAGAAAATACTGCTGCGGGGTTGCTCGAACAGGCATTTGCAGGGGTAGATGAAGCGATACTCATCGAAGTGAGAGGGAAGCGGGTGGGTAAAGCTGGCATGGCTGAGTACGATCTTGCGCCCAATCAGCCATCCGATCAGGCGATGCCAGACCATCAGCAGCCACTCCACCAGAAAATTATCCGGATCCAGCTCAGGGTGGTGATGAGTAAGGCTCAGTTCGACCTCGTCGCCCTCCAGCCTCAGGCTGATCTCGATATCATCCGAGAACAGGCGGTAACAGCGGATGCTTTGCCGCATTACGTCTTCAAGATTGGTGCTGTGCACCACCAATGATCCCATCAGATGAAAGTGCCCAACCCGACAGGGGGATGATGTAAGCCCCATGAACTCGTCGTCCAGCTCGCGCCAGATACGGCGAAACAGCTGGATGAACTGACCGGTGCGCAGTCGTGCCTTGGTTTGGTTGATCAGGTCTGGATCGATATCACAGCTGGCAAGCAAGCGCTCCACATCACGCCCCTGAGCGCGATAGCCCTGCAGCATGGCGCGAGCATAGTGGGACGAAAAAGTCAGGTTCTTCATAGGTCAGGGCTGGGCTCTGTACGGGCTGATTGATATTAACCGCTTGTTTTTGATGACGAATCAGTGGTGCAAAAAATGTCAATTTATCTGTCGAAAGTTGTCATTCTGTTGCCACGGGCGATTGCATTACTCTGCGTTCATACAGAAGGAATAGGTATTTTCCCTTATTCATGCCCGGTTTGGCCAGTGTGGTCTGTCCGGGTAATGGTGAACCTCATTAGAACAATAAGCAGGTTTCAGTATGGACAAGATCAGTTACAACGATTTCATCAAGGATTTCACGCCGGAATCGATCATACAGAACTTCGTGGGCGATTTTAACGCAGGTCTGAATGTCTGTGAGGAGATCTGTGATCGCTGGGCAGATGACCCTGCAAAAGTCGCGCTGCGCTATGAACTGGCGGATGGCAGTGGCGGTGAAATGACCTTCCGCGAACTGATGCAGCGTTCTGCTCAGTTTGCCAACTTTCTGAAGTCTCAGGGGATTGGCAAGGGTGATCGCATCTCGGCCCTGCTGACCCGTACCCCCGAGTTGATGGTTGCCGTTCTGGGTGCACTGCGCGCCGGTGCCGTTTATCAGCCCATGTTTACCGCCTTTGGTTCGGGTGCCATTGAGTACCGGGTACAGAAAGCCGATACCAAACTGATCATTACCAATCCTGACCAGTGGTCGAAGCTGGCGGATGTAAAGGGGCTGCCCACCACCATGCTGGTGGCTGAAACCGGTCATCCGCTGGAAGGGGAGGCGGACTTCCTGTTCCAGTCGACACTGGATCAACAGTCGGATCAGTTTGAACCGGTAAAAATCGGCCCGGAAGATCCCTTCCTGCAGATGTTCACTTCCGGTACCACCGGCAAGTCTAAGGGGGTGACGGTTCCGGCCAAGGCGCTGTCGGCGTTCTATGTCTATATGCGCTATGCCATCGGTCTGCGTGATACCGACAATTTCTGGAACGTGGCTGACCCGGGCTGGGCGTATGGACTGTACTACGCCGTGGTGGGGCCGCTGTTGCTGGGTTGCACCACCCACTTCAATGAAGCCGGCTTTACCGCCGAAAACACCTTCGAGTTTCTGCGCAAGCATCGCATCACCAACCTGGCAGCCGCGCCTACGGCCTACCGCATGCTGAAGGCCAACGACAAACTGTTGAAAGACTATCCCGAGATCGATCTTCGGGTGGCCAATAGTGCTGGTGAGCCCCTGAACCCTGAAATCGTGAGCTGGGTACAGCGTGCGTTCGGCTGCCTGGTCTGCGACCAGTATGGTCAGACCGAGACCGGCATGACCTCTGCCAACTTCCATGAACTGGAACATCAGCTGCGCGATGCCAGCATGGGCTATCAGTTGCCGGGCTACCGTCTGGTGGCGCTGGATGCCAACTTCAATGAAGTGGCGGCGGGTGAAAGTGGCGAGCTGGCCATCGATATGGAAAATTCACCGCTCTATTTCTTCCAGGGGTATACCTGGGGTGAAAAAAGCCCCTATCACGGAAAGTACTACCTGACGGGTGATGTGGTGATCAACAACGGTGATGGCTCGCATTCCTACACCGGACGTGATGACGACATCATCGCCTCTGCCGGATATCGCATCGGGCCTGCCGATGTGGAAAGCACGCTGCTGGAGCATGAGGCAGTGGTCGAGAGTGCCGTGGTGGGCAAGCCCGACGACAGTCGTGGTTTCATCGTTAAGGCCTATGTGGTGACACACCCGCATGTTGATGCCGATGATGCGCTGGCTGAAACTCTGAAGCAGCATGTGCGCAATCGGCTTTCCACCCACGCCTTCCCGCGTGAAATCGAATTCGTGAACGATCTGCCCAAAACTTCAAGCGGCAAGATTCAACGTTTCCTTCTGCGTAAGCAGGCAGCTGAGGAAGTGGCTTCTTAGTGAGCATTGAGGCCTTCGGGCCTCCTTTTTCCCCTTTTGCTGCTGATCGATAAAGGTACTGAGATATGAAAATACTGGTCGCTGTTAAGCGTGTGATTGATTACAACGTCAAGGTACGGGTCAAATCCGACCGTTCCGATGTAGACCTGGCGAATGTCAAAATGTCCCTCAACCCATTTTGCGAAATCGCGGTGGAAGAGGCGGTACGCCTGAAAGAGGCCGGCAAGGCGGATGAAATCGTAGTCGTCTCTATTGGCAGCAAGGCCTGCCAGGAGCAGCTGCGTACCGCGCTTGCACTGGGTGCTGATCGTGCCGTTCAGGTCGAGGCGCCGGATCAGCTGGACTCCCTGTCGGTAGCGCGCATTCTGCAGAAGCTGGCGGAAGAGGAGTCAGCCGACCTGATTCTGCTGGGCAAGCAGGCAATCGACTCTGACAACAACCAGACCGGTCAGATGCTGGCCGCGCTGATGGACCGTCCGCAGGCAACTTTTGCGTCCGAAGTCGTGGTTGAAGGCGACAGCCTGAAAGTGACCCGCGAAATAGACGGCGGTCTGCAAACCCTGAGCCTGAAGCTGCCCGCGGTTGTGACCACTGACCTGCGTTTGAACGAGCCGCGCTACGCGTCTCTGCCCAATATCATGAAGGCCAAGAAAAAGCCGCTGGATGTGAAAACTCCTGAAGAGCTGGGTGCACAGCTGGCTGCCGGTGTGCAGCTGATGAGCGTTGAGCCGCCGGCTGAGCGTCAGGCCGGTATCAAGGTTGGCTCGGTAGAAGAGCTGGTAGACAAACTGCGTAACGAAGCAAAGGTGGTCGCATGAGCATTCTGATCCTGACCGAACACGATAACCAGTCCCTCAAGCCGGTTACCCTGAGCCTGGTAACAGCCGCTCAGCAGATCGGGGGTGATATCGACCTGCTGGTAGCGGGCGAAAACTGTCAGGCTGTAGCCGATGCCGCGGCTGCCATTACCGGTGTGCGCAAGGTGATCGTGGCGGATAATGCTGCTTATGCGCACCAGTTGGCTGAGAACGTCAGTAAATTGATGGCTGAAATCGCAGATGGCTACAGCCATATTCTGGCGCCGGGCACGACGACCGGTAAAAACATAGCGCCCCGCGTGGCGGCACTGCTGGGCGTGAATCAGCTGTCGGACATTATCGCGGTTGAGTCGCCCGATACCTTCAAGCGCCCGATCTATGCCGGCAACGCCATTGCAACCGTGAAGTCAGCGGATGCGGTAAAGGTGATGACTGTGCGCGGCACCGCGTTTGATGCGGCGCAAGCCACCGGCGGCAGTGCAGCCATTGAGAGCAGCGGCGCCGTGCATCAGCATGCTGACGTGAGCTTTGTTGGCGAAGAGCTGGCCAAGTCGGATCGTCCCGAGCTGACCGCTGCATCCGTGGTCATCTCCGGTGGTCGTGGCATGGCCAACGGCGACAACTTCGAGCTGCTGTACAAGGTCGCGGACAAGCTGGGGGCTGCGGTCGGTGCGTCCCGTGCCGCCGTCGATGCCGGCTTTGCGCCCAACGACATGCAGGTAGGGCAGACCGGCAAGATGGTTGCGCCCGAGCTGTACATCGCGGTGGGCATCTCCGGCGCCATTCAGCACTTGGCCGGCATGAAGGACTCCAAGATCATTGTGGCGATCAACAAGGATGAAGAGGCGCCGATCTTCCAGGTGGCCGACTATGGCCTGGTAGGTGATCTGTTTGAGGCGATGCCTGAACTGGAGAGCCGGCTCTGATCAGGGTATTCTTGCGGGAAAGTTGATCCGTTCAAGGAGATATGGACCCATGCTCTGCTTCATGAAACAGCGGTGCCGCCCCGGATGGTTGGCATCGCTTGCATTGACTGCAACCCTCGGCTTGACCGGCTGTGCTGTTTCCCCTACCGGTGAGCGAACCCTGCTGCTCAACTCCTCTACACAGATGAATGAGCTTGGCTCCCAGTCTTTTGAACAGATGAAAGAGAAAATCCCGATCGAGACCGATGCGCGTACCAACCGTTATGTGGAGTGTGTATCCGATGCGATCGTGATGCAGGTGCCCCGTAAATATGGCTACGCGCCACAGGATTGGGAGCTGGTGGTGTTCAAGGATAAGGCCGTTAATGCCTTTGCGCTGCCAGGCGGCAAAATCGGTGTTTACACCGGTATGCTTCAGGTGGCCAATACCCAGCATCAACTGGCGTCGGTGATCGGACATGAAGTTGCTCATGTGCTGGCACAGCACAGCAATGCGCGCATGAGTCAGCAACAGCTGACCCAGTTGGGGATAATGGCAACCAGTATAGCGCTGGCGGATCGGGTGGACTCAAAAACTCAGCAGGCTGCGGTCATGGCGCTGGGGCTTGGGGCTCAGTACGGCATTCTGCTGCCCTATAGCCGTAAACACGAATCAGAAGCGGACATGCTGGGGCAGGAGCTGATGGCCCAGGCCGGTTTTGACCCTCGTGAAGCGGTTAGCCTGTGGCAGAAGATGGCGCAGAAGGGGGGCGCTGCACCACCGGAGCTGTTGTCTACCCACCCGGCACCTGGCACGCGTATCCGGCAACTGGATAGTCAGGTAAGCAAGTACATGCCGCTGTATCAGCAGGCATTGGCAGCTGGCCGCAAGCCTGACTGTGACCGGCTGAGGCCGCGCTGACACCAGGGTCACTGTACAAAAAAGGCCGCCTGCTGGAATGACAGGCGGCCTTTTTTATGTCTGTTCTGTCAGTCGATCAGCCCATACTGGTCGCGCAGAATCGCGATGATTTCGGCTTTCGGGTTGTCCGACAGTTCGATGGTGTGGCCGACAACCTTTTCGGCAATGTCCAGGTAGGTACGCGACACGTCCATGAGCACCTCGGCCGGTAGGGCGTTGTCCCGGGCCAGCGCTTCACGTTCCGGCATGCGATCCTTGTTCAGCAGGATGTCCGGGTCAGGGAAGTGGTTCAGCAGCAGCTGGCGGAAGCCCTCTTTTGACTTCTCGATCACCTTGCCGTCACGGTAGGCAGGGCCGTCCCAGATGCGGGAGGAGTCCGGTGTGCCCACCTCATCCATGTAGATCAATTTCTCATTGCCGGCAGCATCGGTGACATAGCCAAACTCAAACTTGGTATCGACGAATACCTGATCCAGCTCGGCCAGCGCATTGCTGATGACGGCAAAGCCTTCCTTCAGCAGCTCTTCGTACTGGTCCACATCCGCCGCAGAACGGAAGCCAAAAGCGGCGTAGTTGTCGACGATGTTGGCACGGGTGATATTAACGTCGTCCGCTTCAGGAACGCCCGGAATACCGCGAAGGATACCCTTGGTGGACGGTGTCATCAGCAGTTCGGGCAGTTTTTGGTCCTTCTGCAGTCCCTCCGGCAGGGTAATGCCGCAGAATTCACGCTCGCCCTTGCTGTAGGCGCGCCACATGGAGCCGGTAATGTACTGGCGGCAGATTGCCTCGATCATCACTGGGCGGGCTTTCTGCACGATCCAGACGAAGGGATGCGGGATATCCAGAATATGGCTGTCAGCCAAACCCTGTTCGCGGAACAGCCGGAACCAGTGGTTGGAAATGCTGTTCAGCGCAGCGCCCTTGCCGGGTACACCGTTGAGGCCGCCTTCGCCGTGCCAGATACAGTCGAATGCCGAGATGCGATCGCTGATCACCATGATAGCCAGTGGTGCGTCAGGCGCCACGTTGTAGCCTTTCTCTTCGATCAGACGGCGGCTGTCGGCTTCGGTCAGCCAATAAACGGAGCGTACCTTACCGCTGTGAACGGGGCGGTCGGTACGGATCGGCAGGTCGTTGTTTACGGCCAGAACGGATTGGGCAAGGCTCATGGTGGCACAGGTCCTGTTAAGGGTTGAAAAACCAGGCAATTCTAGCATAAAGCCCGGTTAATCGATGACGATCAGCTTGCGCAGGTTCTGCAGCTCTTCGATTCGTTTGCGGGTCTCGGCGATAAACGCCTGACCTGCCGTATAACGTGCGATTTCGCCATCCTGATCAATCAGAAAGGCCTGTGTCATCACCTGCTGGCGTTGATCCAGCCAGCGATTCTGTACATCAACTTCGTGCCGCTGTGCCTTGGGTGGCAGGTAGTCCAGTGTGTCCTTGAATAGCAGATAGAGCTCAGCGTCATAAAGATAGGCAATGCTGGAAAGGGTTTCGTTTATCTCCAGCTGAGAACTGCCGTTTTCCTGCTGCTGCGTCAGTCGGGACTCAAGCTGATCCAGAGGCGCTTCCAGTGAAGGGTTCCAGTTCAGATCGGTCGCGGCCGGCAACGCCTGTTCAGACAGCGGTACAGGTGTTGTGGGTGTGGACTCGGCAATCACCGGTTCGCTACGAGGGGGCTTGGGTGTTGGCTGTGCAAAAGGCGCAGGCAGGCTTTCGCAACCACTCAGACCCAGTCCAGTGATCAGCAATATGGTGGCAGAAATGGAACGGGCTCTCATTCAGTCGGCCTCTGGCGGTTCAAATAAAACGCCATTCTACCTGACATCGGTACCGAGACCAGCCCGTTTGCGCCTCGCCGGATAGGCTGTTAAGATTCGCGCCACTCTTGGGGGAGTAATCTTCTGTATGGCCCTGGCCATCAGAGTGGCTGTCAACATAATTGAGCCTCACGCTCATGGCAGTCACGTCCTGTACGGGATTGATGAGACCTGAGACACAACGCACTGTCCTGGCGGGCCGGTGTGGCGTGTCTTATGGAATCAACAGCCCGCCGGATGAACTGTTATGGACGCTTTTCTGCCCTCGACCCTCGCGGTTGCCATCGCCGAAATCGGTGATAAAACCCAGTTGTTGACCCTCTTTCTTGCTGCCCGTTTCGCCCATCGTGGTGCGATTGTGATGGGTATTCTGGTTGCTACCCTGCTGAATCATGCGCTGTCTGCCTGGCTGGGTGCCTGGCTGGTACAGTGGATTCCCGACCAGTGGGTGCCCTGGATTATTGGCTTGAGCTTCATCGCCGTGGGGCTTTGGGTACTGATTCCCGATAAGGATGATGAAGACGGGGGCGCGGTGCTCAAGTACGGTGCCTTTGTCGCAACCTGTATTCTGTTTTTTCTGGCCGAAATCGGTGACAAGACTCAAATCGCCACGGTTATTCTGGCGGCACGCTATGACAGCCTGTTCTGGGTAGTGGTCGGTACGACGTTGGGCATGTTGCTGGCCAACGTGCCGGTGGCGTACGCCGGTAGCTGGCTGATGCAAAAAATACCGCTTAACGTTGCCCGCTGGGCCGCGTGTCTTCTGTTTGTGGGGCTTGGAGTCGCGACCCTGTTAACCTTAGACTCATTTTAATGTTCTATACTGCACGCACATTACCCACGACTGAAGTAAAAGGAGTGACTGATATGAGTTGGCACAAACTGATTGCCCCGGCGGTATTGGCATCGGCCGTTGTCCTGACAGGTTGCAGCGATGACAGCGCATCTGATGAGAAGATAAACGGTGCGGCACCCGCCAGCCAGCAAGGCTCCACCGCAATGGATGAACTGAAGAAGGAAGCGGGTGAAACCATGGATGCAGCGGGCAAAGTAGCCTCTGAAGCTGGGGAAGAGGTTCGCAGCACAACCTCTGAAATGATGGACAAGGCCGCTGACGTGAGCGAGCAGGTAGAAGAAAAGGCCAAAGAGACCTATGATCAGGTCAAGTCCGAGGCTGAAGAAATGGGCGAAAAGGCCGCTGAAACCACTGAAGAGATGACCGAAGCGGCGCGTCAGAAAATGGAAGAGATGCAGCAGGAAGAAGCGCCTGATGCCGACGCCAAAATGGACAGCTCTGAATCCAACTGATTAATGCCCCCCGGCTTTGGCCGGGGGTGTCATACTGCTGTCATCTTTCTCTGCTAGCGTTGCTGCCGGGTGTCTCCCTATACCAACAGGGAGATTTTCAATCTGTTGCAGGCTAGCAGGGATCTGTCTTGAGCCTTCCTCCGTCCGAGTCACACGTTACGCCCTCGATGCTGCCGCGCGTTGGTATTGCCGGTTTTGCATTGCTGCTGGTGCTGGCTGTCTGGCTGCTCACGGTCTGGCAACTGGATGAGCTGGAGCGCCTCTATCAAATGCTTGAACAGGCCTGCCGGTCAGAGCCTGATCTCATGCTGAATTATCGTGAGCAGCGTGATCTGTTTCTGGCGACCGTACTGGGGCTTACCCTGATTGCCGTAAGTGGGCTGGGTTGGCTGCTATGGACGCTGCGCAGGCGTGATGAGTATCTGCAGGCGCTGCAACGCTCGGAAACTCGAAATCTCAAGCTGCTTAACTCCCTGCGTAACGAACATCAGCATATTCTGGAAGCGGCATCCCGCGATCATCTGACGGGGCTGTATAACCGTCGTCTCTTTATGGAGCTGGCACACTCTCATCTGCTGGGCTCAAAACGGCAGGGTCGATTTGCTGCTGTCTGCTTTATTGACCTGGACCGCTTCAAACTGATCAATGACACCTTGGGTCATAAGGTGGGTGATCTGCTGTTGCAGGAAGTTGCCAGACGGCTGGATACAGGGTTGCGAGAGAGCGATATCGTGAGCCGCTTCGGTGGAGACGAGTTTGTGGTGATGCTGA
The DNA here is from genome assembly GCF_040547585.1 of Marinobacterium sp. MBR-111. Lineage (NCBI taxonomy): Bacteria > Pseudomonadati > Pseudomonadota > Gammaproteobacteria > Oceanospirillales > Oceanospirillaceae > Marinobacterium > Marinobacterium sp. MBR-111. The sequence continues at coordinate 18,952 of NZ_JBEPQA010000030.1, read as the reverse complement.
CCGAAGTTCGCCGACATGAAGATGTGGAAACCTGTGCCCGGCATCTGGTAGAGGCTCTGTCAGCGCCCTATGCCGATTTGGAAAGTCATGGGCTCAGTACAAGTCCGAGTATCGGTGTCGCCGTGTCGCCCCGAGATGGGGTGGATATCGAAACCTTGGTAAAGCACGCCGATATGGCGATGTATCGCGCCAAACGCTCAGGCCGGGGGCAGTTTGCCTTCTATGATCCGCGGCAGGGCAATGAATCGGGCAGCAAACCCGACCTGTCGCTGTTGTCGCTGCAGGCACTGCAGCATCAACTGCGCGTACACTACCAGCCTTGCATCAGCCTGCGTGGCTATATGACGACCGGGTTTGAAGCGTTGGTGCGCTGGGATTGCCCAGGACATGGGCTGATTGAGCCCGATGGTTTTCTCGATGTTGCAAAGGCTCGGGGGCTGATGCCCGAGCTTGGCTACCGGGTGTTGGAGCAGGTGGTGCACCAGCTGAGCCAATGGCAGGAGCAAGGACTCGAGTTGCTGCCGGTTTCGGTCAACCTGGGCCTGGCTCAGCTACAGAATCCTGAACTGGTTGACTGGTTACGGGAGCGGCTCAACCACTACCGAGTGGCTCCTGGCCTGATTCAGATTGAGATCAATGACCAGTTTCTGGATCAGCTTGGACCGATCGAGATACGTCTGCTTGAAGCACTCTATGGCCTTGGGCTGGAGCTGGTGATTGATGACTTTGGTTGCAGTGAAATCGGGCTGGAACATGACCGGCTGGAGGGTGTGCACTTTAGCCGTATCAAGATCGAGCGCAGTTTCATACAGAGTATCCGCAACAGTTACGATGACAACGTGATACTGACCTCCATTGCGGCGGTGGCTCGACGCAAGGGAATGCAGGTGGCAGCCAAGGGGGTCGAGACACCGGACCAGCTGGTGTGCCTGAAGTTATCCGGTTGTGATGAAGTACAGGGTTTCTTTTTCAGCCGTGCTCTCAGTGCTGAAGACGTCAGCCGCTATCTGATCAATCCTCGGTTCAGCGTCCCCTTTGCAGACGTGGATGCTGAGAGGCCCGATCAGGAAGAGGCTTTGCTTCAGCCTCTATCCTGATCAGGCACCGCCTCCCGCAGCCCCAGCTCTGAGCAGCTGTACAGAGCCTTCAGACTGTTACGTGTAAGCTGATCCAACTGTTGCAGGTTCTCTTGTGTTACGGCTTGTTGCTCCAGGTCTCGGCTAAGTCGAGCGGCCTGCTGCAGACCGAAGTTGCTCAGTGTTCCGGCCAGTTTATGCAGTAATATCGGGCGCATTTCCGAATCGGCTGCATCGAGCTGCTGCAGCAGTTCAAGACACTGCTCCTGCATTTGTTGGCACAGGGCGGTGAAGCGATCGCTGCCCAGCATCTGACGATGTTGCTGCAGCAGGCTAAGGTTGAGTAAGGGATCTTCGCTGTCGCGACTGAGTGCGGGTAACTGATCCCTGGTCGGCGTATCCCGAAGCAAGCGGTTAAGTTCATCGAACTGCAGCGGCTTGCTGACAACAGCGTCCATACCCGCCTGTTGGTAGAGCCGCATTTCGGCGGGTGTGACCGATGCGGTCAGGGCGATGATGCGTACGGCTGCACGGGAGGGCTCAGGGTGGTTGCGCATCCGGCGTGTGGTTTCGATACCGTCCATATCCGGCAGGTGGATATCCATCAGCACCAGGTCATAGTCATGATCATTGTGCATCGACAGGGCGGTGTAGCCATCGTCCGCCACACTGACGCTGTGTCCTTCTGACTCAAGCAGGCCAACCGTGACTTGCTGATTGATTGGGGTGTCCTCCACCAGCAGAATATCCAGTCGTGCCTTCTCTTCCAGCGTCCCTGCAGGTTCGATATTTGGCGGCGGGAGCGCGCTGCCGCTGGTGACGGTATATTCCAACTCAGCCCAGAAGCGGCTGCCTTGACCGGCGTGGCTGTCAAAACCGATCTGGCCTGCCTGCAGCTCGACCAACCGTTTGCAGATCGACAGTCCCAGTCCGGTGCCGCCAAAACGGCGTGTAATTGAGCTGTCCGCCTGACTGAAATGCATGAAGATGCGAGAGTGAGCCGACTCAGGGATGCCGATGCCGGTGTCCTCCACTTCAAACCGCAAACGGCAGTGTTCCTGCTGTTTATCAAGGACACGCACCTTGATCAGGACATAGCCTTCCTGGGTGAATTTGAGGGCGTTGGTACATAGGTTCAACAGGATCTGGTTGAGGGCGCGGGCATCACCGATGACACGCTCCGGCAGGTCCTGTTCCAGACGCAGAATCAGATCGAGCTGCTTTTCCTGCGCCATAGGCAACAGCAGCTGGCGCAGTTGCTCCAGCTGTTCTACCAGGTTAAAAGGCGTCCGTTCCAGCTCCATCTGTCCGGCCTCGATTTTGGTGAAGTCGAGCACATCGTTGAGGATGGTCAGCAGAGACTGTCCCGAGCGGTAGATGGAATCGACCTGTTGCTGTTGCGCCGGGCTCAGACCTGAGCGCATCAGCAACTGAGCCATACCGAGAATGCCATTCATCGGGGTGCGAATTTCATGACTCATGGTGGCGAGGAAATGGCTCTTGGCCTCGCTGGCCGCTTCGGCCTTCTCGCGCGCAATCTCCGCCTGCTCTTTGGCCTTGCGTTCACTGATATCGGTCAGTGAGCCTTCGTAATATTTCAGCTGACCCTGCTCATCGGTAATGCGATGGGCTGAGATGGAGATATAAACCTCGGAGCGATCACGCCGGCGCCAGCGCGTTTCGAAGCGCAGCACTCGCTCCTGTCGATTGAGCAGGGCAAGAAATCGACGGCAGTCCTCGCGGTCGATGAAGCAGTCACGAATGACATCGGTGACCGAGTTCAGAAACTGGGAGGCACTGTCATATCCCAGCAACCTCACCAGTGCCGGGTTGGCGGAGATGAAGCGGCCTGCGCCGCCAGTATCTGCAGAGTCTTGAGTCGGTCGCGGTTGAATATGTCACGGCTCTGTGAATGCTCCAGATAGAGAATGGCAGTCAGTTCACCGTGGTACAGAATCGGGATGGCCAGCAGCGATTTGGGCAGGTGGTGGCGGATATAGCTGTCCTGCTGGAACATCTGATGCTCAACCGCGTTACCCAGCACGACGTCATCCTTGGTGCGCGCAACATAGTTGATGATGCTCAGTGGCAGCAGGCTGCCGCTCTGTTCCAGTGGCAGAACGTTAAACAGCGTTGGTGGCTGATTAAGACAGATTTCCGCTTCCAGGTAGAGGTTCTGTTGTCGGCGCAGAATCAGAATTGCCCGTTGTGCACCGGCATTCTGCAGTGCGAGCCGCATCAGTCGTTCCAGCAACCGTTCCAGTACAATTTCATCTGAAATCGCCTGTGAGGCATGAATCACGGAGGTGATGTCGAAAGCCTGATTGTCCAGCGACTGCCCGTTGTCGGAACGGCTGCTGAACGGTTCGGGACGCACCTGGCGCAGCGGCCGTTCGGGTTCAAACGCGTAGCGCCTGAGCATCTGCTCCAGCTTGGCACGTCCGCCCCAGTCGGCATAACGCTCCCAGGCATCCTGCAGGTACGAGCGGGCCACGCCAGGTTTGTCCCACTCAAGATAGAATTGTCCGGCGAGTTCACAGGCGAGCGCTTCTTCCAGCAGAAAGCCTTGCTGACGAGCATGCTCAATCGCCTGCTCGTACAGATCCATCGCCTTGCTGTACTGTTTTTGGCTGCGATACAGTTCTGCCTGCAGCAGGTCGACGTGGTGACGCTGGTTTTCCGGCGCGTGACGCGCCAGTTTGCGCAGACGCTTGAGGGTCTTGTTCACTTTCTGCAACCGTGCCGGCTGCTGCAGGATGCTGGTGCGTGGCAGCAGCGCCAGAATGCTCAGTGAGTTCAGCAATGACAGCCAGGGCGCGGTAAATGTCCCGCTGATGGATGAGCGCAGTGCATCACCGGCTTCGCTGTGGGTATAGGCCAGCTCGTACTCGCCGAACAGGTAGCAGAGCAGTGCCTTGTAGAAATGGTGCAGGCTGATGGCAGTACGGTGGTTTTCCCGTTCCAGCTCGGCCAGGTCGCGTTCTTCCTGATAGAAATGACCATCGAGCCGCGTCGGGTCACTGTTCTGGCCGCGCAGGTTTTCCATGGTCTGAAGCGTAAACAGGGAGTACTGCAGCGACTGCTGCTGTCCCGACTGCTCAAGCCAGCGAGCATACTGTTCCAGCCGTGGCTGTAGTTCGTCCAAGTTGCGGCACAGCGGGAAGGCGTACTGGATGTAAGCGGCTAGTGCGTAGGCCCCCCATTCCATATCGCCACAGTCCAGTGCCAGCTGATGCGCTTTGAGCAGCGACTCCATGCAATGCTGCAACGGTTCACGGTAGTGGCGAATATAACAATCAAACAGCGACAGAGTGCGGTGGTGAGTGGGCGTGGAGGGCAGTTGTGCATCCAGTTCCAGTGCCATCTGGCCGAGTCGGTAACCCTGCTCAATCGCCTGGAACTGGCCACACAGCACGCCACCGTACCCGGCAAAAGCCAGTGCAGACGAGGGGCTCAGGCCATGTTTGAGCGTCAGTTCAACCTGACGCGCCATCACCAGCGGGCGCAGCTCGGAACTTGAGAATTTGATGGCACCGAACATGCTGGCCAGTATCGGCATGGCGGCCAGCAGCTGGGGAGACTCCATGGCCGGCAGTTGCACAACCTTTTCGGGAGGCTGTCGGCGCAGCAGCCACTGGGTGCGTGCCACCGCCCTGAGCAACTGGCCGGTGCCGGGGCGAGAAGGAATCCGCACACCCAGCTGGTTGAGCAGCTCCAGCGCAGTTTCCAGCGCCATGTGAAAGCGATTGCTGGCGACCTGTGACTGGATGCGGATCTCGAAAACCCGTACCCGGTCCAGCAGTGTTTGTGCATGTGTCTCGACCGCATTGATCAGTTGCTGCATCCGCTCCTGCTGGCCCTTGATGTGAGCAATACCGGCAGCGGATGTGTGCAGTTCAAGCGCCAGGCTGTAGCTTTCCTGCCATGCGTTTTCCGGCAACAGCTCCAGCCCTGTGCTGAGGTAGTCCAGTGCGGAATCGAAGGCAGCGGCTTCCCGGGCGCGAAGCCCCGCGCGCAGGTTGAGGTTGGCCAGTCGTATACGCTGGGCCGGTGTATCCAGAAGACGTCGTGCCTGATTCAGGTGGTTGCTGATTTCAAAAATGCGGGCATCGATCTCATCGGGTCGCAGGCTGTTTTCCAGCTGGCGACCAATCTGAAGGTGCAGGGCTTCCAGCTCATCATCGTGAATCAGGGAGTAGGCCGCCTGCTGGACACGGTCATGCACGAAGCGATAGCGGGTGCGGCTTGGGTCAATGTTCTGGAACAGCCGGTAGCTGTCATCCTGTGGCACGATGAGGCCTTCGGTGAGCGCAGGCCAGAGTTGGTCGGCGGCCTGACGCGGTTCGAGGCCGCTGACCACCACCAGCGTACGCAGATTGAAGCTGCTGCCGATACAGGCCGCCAGCGGCAAGACCGCCTGAGTATTCGCGGGCAGTCGCTGAATTTTACTGACCATCAACTGGATGACGTTATCGGTCATCTCCTGAGACCTGATCGCCTGCTCATCCCACTGCCAACGCTGTTCACGGAAGCAGATCAGGCCGTCCTGGTGCAGGGAGTGCAGAAACTGGCTCAGAAAGAAGGGATTACCCTGGGTCTTTTCGCTGCACGCTTCGGCCAGTGAGCGACACTGATTCAGGTCGGCCCGCAGTGTATCGGCAATCAGTTGATTGACCTGGTCCGGACTCAGGGGTTCCAGTGCCAGCTCTACCGGCGGCAATATGGAGTTGTGCAGCCGCTCAAGGCTGGTGCGCAGCGGATGAGTGGCGCCCAGTTCATGGTCGCGAAAGCTGCCGATGAGCAAAAGTCTGGGTGGGTCGATTACGCCTGCCAGGGTCTCGATCAGATGCAGAGAGGCCAGATCAGCCCAATGGAGGTCATCCAGAAACAGCACCAGAGGTCGTTCGGGGGAAGCAAAAACGCGCAACATCTGGATGAAGATGCGGGAAAAACGGTTTTGTTCTTCAGCTGCCGACAAGGGCGGTGCGTCCGGCTGACTGCCGATGATCAACTCCAGTTCGGGGATCAGCTTCAACAAAATCTGGGCATGGTTGCCGACACTGTCCAGCAACTGTTCACGCCAGCGTGCAATGCGAATCTCGGGTTCTGTCAGTAGCTGGCGTACCAGCCCCTGCAGTGCCTGGAAAATGGCGAAGTAGGGGCGGTTGCGTCGAAACTGGTCGAATTTTCCACTGCTGAAACTGCCACCCTTCTGGTTGACGTACTGGCGCAGCTCGTGCACCAGGCTGGTCTTGCCTACGCCTGCATAGCCCGTGATCAATACCAGCGGGCTTTGTCCATCACGGCAACCGTCATACAGACGGTGCAGCTGTTCCAGCACCGCTTCGCGGCCATAGAGCCGCTGTGGAATTTGGAACCTGGCTGAAAGATCCTGCTCGCCTGGTGTGAAATCCAGCTCATGCTCGCCACGCTGGTGTGCCTGCAGGCAGAAGCGCAGGTCATGCACCAGGCCGACGCTGGATTGATAGCGCTGGGCGGCGTCCTTGGACAGCAGTTTGAGAATGACCTGCGACAGCATCTGCGGCAGCTGCGGGTTGATCTCATGCGGCGGTGCAGGTTGCTTGGCGATATGATCATGCACCAGTGCCATGCCATCGTCGCTGACAAAGGGCGGGCGCCCGGTCATCAGCTCGTACAGTGTGGCGCCGAGACTGTAATAGTCGCTGCGGTAGTCGATATTGCGGTTGATACGTCCGCTCTGCTCCGGAGCGATATAGGCAAGGCCGCCGTCACCGAGTTCCGGTGTGTTCCAGCTGGCCTGCTCGCGGCTGAGGCCAGTGCTGAGAGAAAAACCGATCAACTCGACCAGGCCGGTGTCGGGGTTGAACAGTAGGTGATCAGGATTCACCTGCTTATGAATAACGCCTGCTTCGTGCAGCTTTCCCAGCAGGGTACTAATGCGGATCGCCACTGACAGCCATTGGGACCAGTTGAGCTGCTGCTCAGCCAGCAGTTGCCGCAGTGAAGCCGAGCCGGAGTCGGTAAAAAGGGCCGCGGGTCCGGCTTCCAGCTGGATCAGCTCAAGCGGACGCACAATGCCAATAATGTCCAGCCGTGACAGCATCTCGAACTCATGCTGCAACCGGCTCAGGCGTTCGCGGCTGCAGTGGCTGCGGTACAGTTGCTTGATTACCACCGCTGCACCGTCTTTAAGCCGGACGGCGCGGCTGACGGTGCAGCCCGGGCTCTGGTGCAATCGGCGCAGAACCCGGTAGCCTTCAGGGACACTCATGGGCTGATGTCACCGGCAAACATGTAGCCGGCACCGTGGGCGGTCAGAATCAATTGAGGGTTGGATGGATTGTCACCGAGCTTGCGTCGCAACCGCCCGATCAACACATCAACCGAGCGATCATTGGGGGTCCACTCACGGTCGTGAATTGCATCCATTAACTGATCCCTGGACAGCACTTGCCCGGGGTGGTTGATCAGAGCCTGCAGCAGCTTGAACTCGCCTTCGGGCAGGCGCTCATGTTCACCTTCAGGGCTGGTCAGCTGGCGCTTGTGCGGGTCCAACACCCAGCCCTCGAACTGGTAGCCGGCCGGGCCTCGTCGGTCACTGGCGCCACTGCCGCCGCGGGCGCTGAAAATGCGCCACAGAAGGTTTTTCGCGCGCACCAACAATTCACGCGGGTTGAACGGCTTGGTCACATAATCATCAGCGCCCAGCTCGAGCCCGACGATGCGGTCGATCTCATCCCCCTTGCTGGTAACCAGAATGATTCCGACACTGGAGCTGGCCCGTAACTCACGCGTGACTGTGAGTCCATCCTTGCCGGGCAGGCTGATATCCAGCAGCACCAGATCGATCTGCTCCTGCACCACACGTTCGCAGAGATCATCAGCCTGGTCGGACTCGGACACATGGTAGCCTTCATTTTCGAAGTAGCTCACCAACAGTGACCGTGAGGCAATATCATCTTCGACAATCAGGATATGTGCGTGGGATGGGGCTATATTCATGGGTGTTGGGCATCTCTGGGCAAACTCGACAGGTGCAATATCAACTGCAGCACAGAAAAGTAAAAGGGCTTTTTACATCCTGTTACATCTGTGCACAACTTAACACAAATCCTCAGAATTTCATTTACATGACGGGGTTAGTTTAGCTACACGCACTGAAGCAGCCTGGCGACAATTGACGTTTTGACTGCTCCGGCGAAAACAGGATCCCATCTCAAGTGAGGGAGTGATGGCATTGAGTAATAATAATTCCAAGCGTGCGGTACTCGGCACCGGTGCTCTGGCCCTGGCGGGACTGGTCAGTATGCCGTTGCAGGCCGCAGACGCAGAGCAGATAATCAGGGACCGTTGCCTGGCTTGTCATACCGAGTCAGGTGATTCAGCGGCACCGACCTTCTCCCGTATCAGTGAGCAGCGCAAAACGCCGGAAGGCTGGCAGATGACGCTGAACCGTATGATCCACCTGCGTGATCTTGAAATCAGCGCAGAGGAAAAACGGGCGCTGATCAAATACCTGTCCGATACCCAGGGCCTGGCCCCGTCCGAGGCCGCCCCCTATCGCTACCTGCTGGAGCAGGATACCAATCTGGTGGAAGCCGGCGCGGATCAACATCTGGTCGAAACCTGTGCCCGCTGTCACTCCGAAGCGCGCTCGGGACTGCAGCGTCGTGCCAAGGATGAGTGGAAGATGCTGGTCGACTTCCATATGGCCCAGTTCCCTGGGATTGAGCTGCACGCCGGCTCACGTGACCGTCCCTAGTATCAGATTGCCACCACTCAGACCGTCGATACCCTGTTCGAGAAGTATCCGCTGGTCACCGAAGAGTGGAATAACTGGAAGAAAGCCGATAAGGCCGACGTCATGGGTCGCTGGCGTGTGACCGGTTACATTCCCGAGAAGGGCGAATTTGACGCCTGGATGAGTGCTGCCAAAACCGGCGATGGTCGATATGACCTGACGCTGGAAGGTCACTATGCCGATGGCACCGTGCTCAGCGGTACGGGCAAAGCGACTGTTTACACCGGTTACGAATGGCGTGCCTCCGTCACCATTGATGATATGAAAATGCGTCAGGTGATGGCGCTGGACGCGAATGGTCAGATGGAAGGTCGCATGTTCCTCGCTACCGAACGGGAGATCGGCGGGGCACTCAATGCCGTGAAGGATCAGGGCATGGGTCAACTGGTTGCGGTTCAGCCTTCCTATCTGCGCAGCGGCGAAAGCGCCGAGCTGACACTGATTGGTGCCGGCCTCAAGGGTGATATCGATCTTGGCGAAGGCGTCACGGTCGAGAAAATCGTTGCCCGCAGCGATGACCGAATCACGCTGGTAGCCAAGGCAACCGGGGCGGAAGGTCCACGTACCATTAAGGTCGGCAAGGCGATCAATAACGCTGCCCTGAATGTCTACAGCACGCTGGCGCGTGTTGACGTGACGCCGGCCAATGCGGTCACCCGTATCGGTGGCGCCGGCAGTGAGATGGAAAAGGTGCGTGCCACCTATCGTGCCGTGGGCTACAGCGCCGGTGCTGATGGTAAGCCTGGCACCGATGACGATCTGCGCCTGGGCTACATGCCGGCCAGCTGGTCGATCCTGCCGGCCGATGAAGTGGCTGAGCATGACAAGGATCACCTCTATGCGGGTCAGATCAATGCGGCCGGTATCTTTGTACCCGGTGACGCAGGGCCAAACCCTGAGCGCAAGATGTCGGCCAACAACGTGGGTCGCCTGAAAGTGGTGGCAACGGTGAACGATGGCGCCAGTAAAGTCGATGGTGAAGGCAGCATGCTGGTTGCCGTGCCTGACTTTGTTCGTCGCGTGCTCGACTGAGCCAAAAGCCGGAACAGCCACCGAGATACGATAATAAAGAGGTGATTATGGGTGCCATGACGCTGGTGAAACCGAATCTGCACAGGGTTGATGTTGATGCCCGTCAGATGCTGTTTCATATTCCAAGCAGCAGCATTTTTGAGCTTGATGGCTTGAGTCGAGAGCTGCTGGCGCTGTTCGACAGCCATGACCAGGTGACTCCCGAATACCTGGCCCCGCTGTGTGAGTGCTACTCTCAGCAGGAGGTGTCTGAGGCTCTGGAGGAACTGCTGACGTTGGAGGTGATCTCCGAGTCAGGAGCAGTGGCCAGAATCAACCCTGAACCGCAGAAGGTCAGCAAGTTCCCGCTGACCACCGTTGTGCTCAACGTCAACACCGGTTGCAACCTGAGCTGCACCTACTGTTACAAGGAAGATCTGACTACCCCGTCCAAGGGGGAAAAGATGGCCCTTGAAACCGCGATTCAATCAGTAGAAATGATGCTGCGAGAGTCGCCGGATCAGCGCAACTACAACGTGGTGTTCTTCGGCGGTGAACCGCTCTCCAACATGCCATTGATCCGTGAAATGGTGACCTACTGCGAGAAGCGCTTTGCCGAGCACGGTGCCACGGTGGATTTCACCATGACCACCAACGCGACCCTGCTGACCGAAGAGCTGGTTGACTGGTTCAACGAGCACCGCTTTGGCCTGACCATCTCCATGGATGGGCCCAAGGCGATGCACGACAAGAACCGCATAACGGTTGGCGGTCAGGGCACCTACGATGTGGTGCGGCGCAAGGTGGAGATGCTGCTCAAGCGCTATACCGCGCGCCCGATCGGTTGCCGCGTCACATTGACGCGTGGCATTACCGATGTGGAGCGGATCTATGATCACCTCAGTGGCGAGCTGGGCTTCTTCGAGGTGGGCTTTGGCCCGGTTACCTCAGGCGATATTGCCGAATTCAACCTGACCGGTGAAGAGCTGGTTGAGGTGTTTGCCGGCATGAAGCGACTGGGACAGCGTTACCTCGAAGCGGCGCTGCGCAATGAAAACTTCGGCTACGGCAACATGCACCAGCTGATTACCGACATGTACGAGGGCAACAAGAAACTGGTGCCCTGTGGTGCCGGGCTCAAGCTGCTGGCGGTGGACAAGGATGGCGGGCTTAACCTCTGTCATCGATTCACCGGCTCTGACCTGCCCACGTTCGGTGATGTCGAGAAAGGGATTGACCGTGCTGCGCTGGGCCAGTTCATCGAGCAGCGTCTGGACCGTACCGACACCGGTTGCTCTACCTGCCGCATCCGTAACCTCTGTTCCGGTGGCTGTTATCACGAAAGCTATGCCAAATATGGAGATCCGACGCATCCTTCCTACCACTACTGTGACCTGATGCGAGACTGGGTCGATTATGGCGTGGAAGTGTATTCGCGGATCATGCTTGAGAACCCCGGGTTCTTCGAAGCATACGTCTCTCCGAGGAGGAGTGCCTGATATGAAACATTTGAAGTCTCTGAACAAAAAAGCACAGCTGATCAACCAGTCCGTGAGCCCGGACGAGGTCGAAGACGTTGTAGCCATGCAAACGGTAGTAGGCTGTACTGCTACCACTGACCCGGGCTGGGAACTGGATCCCTTCGGTGGACTGGGTTCACTCTGTCAGCCAATGGAAGCGGATCTGTACGGATGTGCTGATGCCTGCTGGTGGCCGGCTCAGGTACCCGACACCATGAACACCTATCCGGACTGGAACAAGGATGTGGCGAAGGCCACGCAGGACTGGCGCAAGCTGGACGGTATCTTTGAGGATGGTGAATAAGGGAGCCTGGCAATGAAAATAAGTAAACTGTTCAAATCGACCGCTCTGGCCGGCTCTTTGGGTACGGCAGCCCTGCTCAGTGCAGTGGCGCCGGCGGCCGCGGCTGCGCAGGAATACCTGCTGACCGTGACCCGTCCGGGTCATCTGCATGTGATCGACATGAAAACCAACAAAGTCGAGCGCACCTGCGACATTCCGGGCAACTTCGGCTCTGGCTCCATTGCCCCGTCACCGGACGGCAAGATCGCCTACGTGCTCAGCAACGGCATGGAGGATGTGTACGGGTTCGATATTCGTACCTGTGAGATCACCTTCCATGCGGCTCAGTCCACGCCGACGCTGAAAGTGAAAAGCTTCCAGTCACTGGCAGTCAGTGCTGACGGAAAGGAAGTGTATACGGTTCAGAACCCGTTTGGGCTGAAACGTGACCGATTCACCGTTGAGCAACCTCGCCTGGCGGTGTTTAACGTGGCGGATGGCGTGGGTGCCAAGCCGGTGCGGACATTCCCCGTTGAGCGACGTATCACCAAAATTGCAGCCACTGCAAAGGGTGAGGTCATTCTGGGTGGGGCTGATGTAAAAGCGATCGACCCGAAAACCGGCGATATTCGTATGGTGACTCCGCTGCAGAATTGGGAGAAAGGGCCCCTGTGGCTGCCGCCTGATGCCTTTGCAATGCACTCTCAGGGTGAGCAGAGCAACGAATACATCATGCCGTACTCGACAGCAAAGTTCGATTCCGAAGAATGGAACTTCGAAACGGCCGAATGGTGGTGGGGCATGAGCCGCGTTAATCTGGAAACGGGGGAAGCCACGCGTCAGGAGATATTCCCGTTTGAGTTCATCATCTTTAACTTCATCTCTGATCCGCGTGATCCGAACATCCTTTACGGGTCATTTAACACGTTGTCCAAACATGATCTGCGCACGGGAGAAACGTTGGCGCTGCATGAAATGGAGCACACCTACTACAACCTGAACATCTCCGCGGATGGTAAAACCATCTACGTAGGCGGAACAGCGAATGACATCTCGATCCATGATTCAGAAACACTGGATAAGATCGGCTCCATTGAACTCAGTGGTGACATGACCACCTCTGACCTGCGTGTGGCCACCATCAGAGACTGATATCTGATCAGGCCCTCAATCAGGTATAGTCAACGGGAGGCGCCGGTAACGGTCCTCCCGTTTTTCGTTTATAAACAGGATGCAAGGAAAGGCTCACCATGCTGAATTGGCTGGTACGCGCCATCCACGCTCCGGACAAAAGCCGTCTGGAGCAGGGGTTTCGCTGGTTGTACAGCTTCGTCAAACCACAGCAGAAGGCAATTGCCGGCCTGTTGCTGTTGTCTTTTGTTGGTTCGGCGCTGGTGCTGCTGCAGCCCTGGCTGACCAAGCTTTTGATTGATGACGGTTTGCTGGCCAAGGATTACGGCATGCTGGTCAAACTGGCCGTGGCCATGATTCTGGTCGGCATTTTCGGCACCGCACTGTCCGGTCTGAACCGTTACCTGCACACGCGCCTGTCCGGGCGTATCCTGTTTGCCCTGCGGACCGACCTCTATGCTCACCTGCAGCGGCTTTCACCCACCTTTTTTGGTCAGCGTCGCATCGGTGATCTGATGTCCCGTATCGACGGTGATGTGGCTGAAATCCAGCGTTTTGCCGTCGATAGCCTGTTCTCGGCGGTGAGCAGTATCATCGGCTTGATCGGTGCGCTTGCTCTGCTGGTGACACTGTCCTGGAAGCTGTCGTTACTGGTACTGATACTGATTCCGCTGGAAGTGCTTTGGCTGCGCTGGATGCGGCGCAAGGTGGAGGTCAATACGCGCGAGTTGCGCGAGCGCTCTGCGGACCTGTCCAGCTTTCTGGTGGAAACCATGCCGGCGATGAAGTTCATCCAGTCCAGTGGTCAGGAAAACCGTGAGCGCACCCGGCTCGGAGGCTTGAACGACGGTTATCTGAGTCAGTTGCTGCGGCTGCAGATTACCGAATTCTTTACTCAGGCGATTCCCAATACACTGACCTCCATGACCCGTGCCGCGGCTTTTCTGGTTGGTGGTTGGTGGGTGATTCAGGGGCAGTGGCAGCTGGGTTCGCTGATCGCTTTTTCCACCTATCTGGGGATGGCCACGGGGCCGGTAAACAGTCTGCTGGGCCTGTATGTTGCGATTCAGCGCATGAGCGTCAGCCTTAACCGCGTGAGTGAGCTGCGCCAGGCTGAGGCCGAAATCGAATCGCCACAGAGCCCGCGCGCGCTGCCACAGCCGCTGCGGGGCGAGCTTGAGCTTGAGCAGGTCTGCTTTGCCTACACTGGCCGAGATCCAGTGCTGGATAATGTGAGCGCCCGTCTGCAGGCGGGCAAAAAAATCGCGCTGGCGGGGGCCTCGGGAGCGGGCAAGTCCACTCTGATCGACCTGCTGCAGCGCCACTACGACCCACTACAGGGACGGGTATTGCTCGATGGCGTTGATATCCGCGAGCTCAGCCTGTCGGATCTTCGACGCACTGTTGCAGTGGTGTCGCAGGAAATTACGCTGTTCAGAGGCTCGCTCGCGGACAATCTGCGCTACGCCTGCCCGGAGGCCAGTGATGAACAGGTACGTGATGCAGCCCGTGAGGCTCAACTTGATGAGCTGATTGAACGTCTGCCGCAGGGGTTGGACACTCCGCTCGGCGAGCGCGGCCAGCAGCTGTCAGGAGGCCAGAAACAGCGCATCGCCATTGCGCGAGCGCTGCTGCAGCAGCCTGCGGTGCTGGTGCTGGATGAGGCAACGTCAGCGGTGGATGAAGCCACCGAACAGCAGGTGATTGCTGCTGTAGACCGGCTGTTTGCCGACCGCACGCGTATTTTGATCAGTCACCGTCCCTCTACGTTGGCGGGCGCGGATCTTCGGTTGCTGCTTCAGAACGGCCACCTCCGTGAAATAGAGGAGGTAGCGGATGTCGGTTGAGCCCATCCGTATCGGGGTAGTGGACTCTGGCACTTCAGCGCAACAAACGGTGGCGTCCAGTGCCGCCTTTGTGCTGCAGGATGGTCAACTCTGGCTGACGGAAGCGGAGCCGGATCAGTTGGGGCATGGCACTCGCATCATTGAAATCATCCAGCACCTGATGCCCGAGGCAACACTGTTCAGTGCGCAGGTATTCAGCGATCGATTGTCCACCACGGCCGCACAGGTGGCGGCTGCCATCGACTGGCTGGTGGAGCAGGGGACACAGGTGATTAATCTGAGTCTGGGGCTGAGACAGGATCGAGCAGTGTTGAGGGAGGCCTGTGAGCGGGCCCTGAAACAGGGGGTTTTTCTCTGTGCGGCCAGCCCGGCCCGAGGGGAACCTGTGTATCCATCGGCCTATCCCGGTGTGTTTCGCATGACCGGTGATGCCCGCTGCGGCCGTGATCAGATCTCCCATCTTGAAACGGAGTTTGCTGATTTTGGTGGCTGTGTCCGGCCTCTGGATGACAGTCGTGGGCAGTCGGGTGCCAGTATGGGGTGTGCTCACTTGAGCGCGTGGGTGGCACGTTGTCTACAACAGGATGCTGTCAGCCTCAGCGAGGTGCGGGACTGGCTGGTCCGGCAATCGGCCTACCGTGGCCCTGAGCAGCGCCGAGGCGTCTATACAGGAGCAGAGGATGAATAAGTCACAGGTACTGGTGTTGGGTGGTGGCCCTGCCGGGGGCGCCGTTGCGATCGGTCTTGTCAGGCTGGGATACGCGGTAACGCTGGTGAGTGAGCCGCGCCCCTTTGATGCGGTTGAGGGTATCTCCGATCGTGTGGTGCAGGGGCTGCAGGGTGCCGGATTCAATCTGGCACTGGAGCAGATGGCTGAACCTTCACCGCGGCGGGTAACCTGGAACGGTATCACCAGTGCCGCCAATACCGAGCGTCTGATTCCGCGTCAAGCCTTCGATCTGGCACTGCTGGATGATCTGAAGGCGCAGGGCACCCACGTGATTCAGGGGCGTGTCACCGGCATTCAGCCCGATGCAACCGGGCATGTGGCCGAAGTCAGTCTGGTCAGTGGAGAACAGCTGCAGTTGCAGGGCGATTTTCTGGTAGAAGCCCGCGGGCGAGCGGCCCCGGCAGCCGGCGTGCCCCGCGTGAAAGGGGCCCAGACCGTATCCTTGCTGCAGTATTGGCAGGGACCGGCGGATACGCCCTGCTCGGCTGTACAGAGCTTTGCCGATGGATGGGCCTGGATGGCCCTGCGAGCCGATGGGCGCCGCTACCTGCAGCTGACACTGGATGTGGCCAGTGCCGATCTGCCGCCCAAGCGAGAATTGGGCGACTGGTGTCAGGCGCGCCTGAGTAAGCTTGAGCAGGCTCAGCCTTTTATGGCCGGCGCCGAACCGGCTGGCGAAGTCTATGCGCGTACCAGTACACCGGTTTTGTGTGAGCACAGTGTTGGTAATAACTGGATTCGAGTGGGCGATGCCGCAATGGCGGTGGACCCGCTCTCGGGCAACGGCATTTTTCAGGCACTGTCATCGGCCTTGCAGGCCCCGGCAGTGATCAACACGCTGATTAATCACCCGGAGCGGGCAGGTCTTGCCAAGCAGTTCCATGAGGCCCGGATTGAAGGGCTTTTTTACCGTTTTGCGCGCATAGGACGTGACTTTTATGCACTGGAGTCCCAGTGGCCGGCCAATCCGTTCTGGCAGGGGCGCAGCCAGTGGCCGGATCAGGTCCCGCTGCATCTGAACGTGACGCCCGATCAGGTCAGCACTGGCGTACGGCCGGTGGTGCAGGATGGGCTGATTCGTGAAGCGCAGGTGGTGATTACCCCCGATCAGCCTTTGGGCATCTGGCATCTCAATGGCCTTGAGCTGGCCCCCCTGCTTGAGCAGGTCAGGTCTCGACCTGATCTGGCACCTGCCGAGTTGCTGTCGGACAAGCATGGCGAGGTGATGGGGGTGCGTTTGGCGCTGTGGCTGCAGCAGCAGGGCTGGGTTGAAGAAAAATAAATCAAGACAAATAGTTGAAGTGGTATTTCGTGTTGTTGCTGTACGTACTAACCATGAAGATAATTTCATTACAGGATGGTTCGAAGGCCCACCACAACCTATGATTTATAGCCCCGACTCAATTGATTGGCCGCTTCAATGGCTTCAAATATAGCCAGTTTGATCGATTCAGGGTAATCATCTTCGTACAGCACTGAACTGATAATCTGAAGCAGTAAATCCTTGTCGATCACATTATCAGCGACCCAGACGGCGATGTTTTCCATCTCCTTGACGAATCGCTTCACCACATAGTCAAAACCATTGAGCTCAAGGAAGTAGGCCCCTAACACCAGCGATGAACGCTTGTTACCATCGTTAAATGCATGGTGTTTGTTGATGGAAAATACCAAATGAGTCAGCTTGTCTTCCATCTCCGGGTAGTACCAATCATTCTGAATGTGTTCTAAGGGGCTTTCCAGCTGGCCAATATTCTTGATGCCTGCCAATCCACCAGAGTGCTCGATGATCCAGTTGTGAACGCTGATCGCGTGAGCTACATCGAAATAGAAAAATCGGATGCCCGTTCCTGTAGAGTCGTTCATTGATGCGATCCTTTGGCTAGCGATCCTTCAGGCGCTTGAGTACTGCCAGTGTTTCCGGGTCACTGAGCTGTTCTTCTAAAGAGCGGCTCTTTTCGCCCAGAAATCGTTCAAAGTCTGCTTCGGGTACCGATTGTATGTAAGCTTCGAGCTTTTCATGCAAGGCATCGCGGAAGCATAAATCGCGGCTGGCCATCTTGGTCCGTGCGTCCAGAATGAGAGGTTTGAACAGGGGATGTTTTTCAAAGCCGGCAAACAGGCTTTCGGCTTCTTTTTGTGTGAGCTTACGCCCCTGGTTTGTGCTGGCCTGCTCCAGCTCGTGGGCGATACCCGATTCATAACTGGCAATCAGGTTCAGCACCTCGGAATACAAGGTTTCCCGGATGTTGGTTTTGACTGCCAAATTCAAAACCTTTTTATATTCGGCGGCGTTTTCATGGAAAATACTTTGGTAGATCAGGTTGGTAAAGCGAGCATACTTCCAGTGGTTGCCTTCCACATAGTTGTCTAAGGCATCAGTGAACTGGCGGCGGTAGTTTTCTTCTTGCAGCGCAGAAATTAGATAGTTCTCGTCGCGCTGATTGATGAACCGGGTATGCCCGCCAGCCCTTTCGGCCATGACATCCAGCACAATATCCAGCAGACGGGAGCGCAGCAGGCGCGCGGGTTCACTCTCGGTCAGTAACATGCCGATGTTGAGCACAGCACGAAAACTGAATACCCCTAATACGCTTGTTTTGGTACCGTCATCAATGTCGGTACCATGTGCTAATTCTTTGAATTTTCTAAGCTTATTCCCTCTTAGTAGTTGGTAGCCGTTGCTTTTAAGCTCTTCTCCGTGGCTTACCAAGTAGCGCTCAATGGTGCGATCTGAGACATCGTACATGGTCATCACTTGCGCTTTAGTGAAAACTGTATCCCCCTCAAACGTCACGCCTCCCAAGCTTAAATGCTGCTCGGCCTGTTGCAGGGCGTAGCGGTTGTTGAGGATGTTTTGGCGGTCGTGAGACGATTCTGTCAGGTCTTTGGCCATCCTAGGCCTCCTTGGTTGCTGGTGAAGCTGCCGAACCATGTCACCTGGCCGTTCATTAGCATAGGGAGAAGCCAGTTACGTAGGCTGATAAGTTTTTTATTCTTAATGCATCGCTCAAATATCATCATGTTGTAAATCGTTACTACTTCATCATATTTAATGAGAGAATCCGGTGTTGGGCATGCCAGCGCACAATGAGTACATGTCGTTTTTTGTAATGGAACCGAAAGTTGTACCTTAAGAATATCAACGATCAAAATCTGTTTGAAATATTTATTACATACAACAGAAACGTACCTTCTGTAGCTGCTGTCTCGCTTCAGTATTCAGCATGGCTGGCCTCAGATGGTTTGTGAAAAACAAAATACACGTTGATTATTACCGTGATTTTGATATCTATCAAACCAATCTACTTCTGATGGTTTGTAAATTTTTAATTTCACGCCAGTTAGTGCCGTGAAAATGATGTTTTTCAAACCCAATCTTGCCGAGCAGGTGTGTAAGGCACTGCTGCATCAGTTCAAGAAGGGTACACTGGTACAGGCACTAACAGACTGGCATCAGTCGGCGGATATTGATCGAGGGTGTTCAAAACTCTGTGTCAGCCAACCAGCCTTATAGGCTGATGTGATGTTCCAAGCGCCCTGGGAAGTGGATGGCCATCTGTGACAGCGT
>NZ_JBEPQA010000029.1:0-41803 GCF_040547585.1 Marinobacterium sp. MBR-111 | reverse complement strand
GGTGAATCGAGAATGGCGTCCATATTACCGCCGCAGGCCGCGTGGTTACAGGTGTGTGGAGATGCGAAGCTGAGTTTTAAGTCACGGAATCAGGTATATGGCATACTCAGCGCTGCACATGGAGGAACTGTGTGCATATAAATGGTGAAGTTTGTCGGTAGGGTTTCGATGTACGGCATTGTTCGTCGATGTTGTATCTGTCTACGCTTCCTAAGCTAATCCATCTTTGATACAAGGAGTGTCAAATGAGCTTCAAGAAATTGGCTTTCTCAAGCGCTTTCGCATTAGCTGCCTCCCTCATGATTGCACAGAGTGCTAGCGCCGCATCTGCTTCATACAGTACTCAAGCTGTTGCACCGTCGATTTACTATAAAAATGACTGGCAAAGCGTAGCTTATCCAGTATTAGGCAGCCCTCCAAGTAATGCGAAAGTGACCCAAGTAAGTTACACTTGGAGCTATACTTATCCACGGCCTACAGGCCTTTTAGTCTATTTATGCAATAATATTGGCACAGTCTGCTGGAATGTGACTAATTATGCGTCGGGCACAGTCAATTTTACAGGATATGACGTGCCTGCAAACCAGTCGTTGAGGCTTTATGCAAAAGTAGAAGGTACAGGCACGATGGCACCATTGTATGGTGGTACTACCACTGTTTCCGTAAATTACACATACTAGTCAACATTACTCCATCGGCAGTTCCTGTTGGAAAGCGATGAGAAACTATTCAGTACTCATCAGAAAAATACAGATCTAAAACTCTATCGGTTTGATAGTCAAAAAAGTGGGTTATTATTTAGATAACCCACTATTTAAAATTTTTATTTTTCTATTTAAAGAAGTAGCCATCGCCTGTTGCTTCACGATAAATATCACTAGAATTTCTATTGGTAAAATCTATCATCTTAGCTAGTATTTCTGAAGGATCTGTACCCATTGCCTTTTCTGATTTATATAGTGCTAGACGTTGCGCATCAAGAATTTTGGCTTCTTTCTCAAAAGCCTCTTTAAACTCGGTAAATGACTCATCAACGATTCTACCAGTAGTGGATAGTTTTATAGGACCATCATTATTAACGCTTTCACTTATATCATAGGCGATCATACTTCTAGAATAAGCCATTAAGTTAGCAGACTTCTCAGCAAATTCAGGATTTGACTTAGCCTCGTTTATCATTCTTTCTTGCCCAGGTGTTCTTTTAGGGTGTATGGCAGACTCTGGTATCTGATCAAAGCTCGTAGCAGCTAACGCCTTACCCTTATTGGATAATGTAACTTGCTCCCCAGCACTGGACGATTTAGTTTGCTTATCCGGCAAGATGTTGCCTCCTGTCTGAAGTTCTGAGGGCTGTTGAATTTTGTTGTAAGTCAATAGGTTATGGCTAGATTGAATGATCATGCTGCTCTCCTTGCTTTTGATGTTACTTTTCATAGCAGATTACGTGCCAATAATGTGATATGGAATTTTATTAACCCGGCGGCAGTTTCTGTCGGCAAGAAGCCAGGAACCATGCGGCCTCCAGCCTGATTTTACAGACCTAAATTGCCACCGGTTTAATATCATGTATCCCCTTTAGCGGCATATCGACACTGCCGCTTTCCTGAATTCCCGGGTACTTCCATAAATCAATGGGTTATAGCTAGAACCAACAATCATGATGCTGGTGCTCCTGTACCAATTTAATACTTGTAGGATGATCTGTACCAATTCAATACCTGTAAATAGTCTTCTGGCTGAGTTGCCATATACTCATGGATTTTCTTAAATATATCTGCGGCAGAACTTCCCATCGCTGATTCTGAATTGAAGATTTGCGTAGTTTTCTCAGTTATCGACTGAGTTAGTGCATTGAATCGCGCTTCACTTTCCTTGGTTACCGGTTGTCCAGTGGCCAAGTAGTGCGGAGTTCCACCAAAATTTTCCGGAATAGAAACTAGAGGTCCGCCCGGAATTGTTGCCATCATTTTAACATCATCCATCGCTTCCTGTTGGTCTGGATTATTGCTTAAGCGATTGATTACCTCCTGCACCCAGCCCGGCAATTCGTTTGATGCTGCTTGTTTGGCCTCGTCGGATATCGTAACTTCAGCGACTCTACTGGATGTAGAGTTCACTGCATCGTTCAATATGCTAGAGAAACGCGAATCCTCTTGTTTATCGTGGCTCTGCTTAGAACTGTTCTGATAATTATTGATGGTGTTTGAATAATTACCAATTGAAATGTTGCTCATAGGAATTACTCCTTTTTTGTCGGGGGATTAAATAGCTGGATCGCTTTAAAAGAGATCCAGCTGAGTTAACTTAATAGTTATAGTTAACAATTACCTGATCTGTTCCGCCATATACAGGAGCAAAGCTTGAGCTGCTCCCAATCCCGTAAATCAGAAAGAACTTAGTTGCTGCGGATCTGCCTCTGAAAGCCTCTGAAGAGCCACTAGATAATGTGCTTACGTTAATGCATGCACTGGTTGTTCCGTGGCATAGCCAAGCGACCCAAGTTCCGCCCGGCGGAATTGAGCGTGATGCATATTGCCAGCTAACGCTTGTTACAGAGGAATCTGACGGCGGATTACCTAACACATCAAAATTAGTTTGATACCAAGTATTAGGTGAGTAGATCGCCGCACCAGGTGAGGAGTCGACATACGAGGCTGAGCTCGCATAGGACACACTGCTGAGTGCACTAAACAGTAGGGCGGCGCAAAGTTTCAGAAAGTTCAATTTTTTCATTTTCAAACTCCATTTTTGGGCAGTCATCATATTTGTTATCAGGCCAGATGACTGAAATATCCCATGGTGGTGTAGGCCTGATTCTTTTCGACCTACCCCTTACCCGTCACTCCGATGACGTATTAGTATTAAGGGGAAAGCAGGAAGTGTGCCAGATCCATGCTCATACTGCCGGTAATAGTCAGTAGACAGGCGAATGCCCATAAAGTCCTTGTTTTTAGTACTTGGTGGTGTTTTTCTGAAATGGTTATTTGACTAAAAAGATTGTGGGCCTGTGGCAAGAAGTTGCCGTCCATGACAATTTTTGCCGGGAAATCATTAAGGCGATAACCGGTAGGTATTCTCTGGCGGGTTGTAAAGGCAGGAATAGATTCAGAAGACGATATTTTATCGACGATAGATCGTCTTTTGGTCCACAGTTGGGCGTAGACAATGCAATCCATGCAAGTTCCTTCCCTGTGCTCGCTCTATAAATAACGTTCCATAGAGAGAGCTAATGTAAGACTAAGTCTCGTCTATTGATTGTGTTTCAACCCAAATGGCTTCAATGCACCTAGTGTTGAAGTTTCTTCCTTTCTAGCATCAACATGATTTTTATTCAAGATGGCCGTCTGTATTTCTACGTAGCCAGATTCTATCCCGAAAACCTCCACACCTCCCGGCATAGCCCGTCCAGTGGTAACGGTGACACGTGTCGGCGGCTGTGACATATCGCTGCGATAGATAACGAATGTTTGACCCGAGTGATCTTGATGTAAAGCCTCTCCAGGAAGGACCAGTCCGTTCTCGGCGTGATAGGTCACAATAGCGAGCCTTGCGCTCATCCCCAGTCGTATTCGCTGTTGTTGCTCTTTCGTAAGAGGGTCGATGTTTACGGAGACTTCATATGTACTGCCGCCACCATATCGTTCGGTGGATAGGGTATTGGCCCCAATGCTTCCAACGACGCCTTGTAGGGTAATACCACTGAATCCGTCTCCGGATATTTGCACCGGCATGTTTTCTCGCAGCAGGTGCAGATCGGCTTCTTCCACACGGGTAACGGCCTTAATGCGCTCCATGCTCACCAGCTCAAATAGCGGCATTCCCCGAGTAGCCTGTATCCCCTGTAGCGGCATATCGGCACTGCCGCCTTCCTGCTTTCGTGGGCGCAGTACAATACCGGAAAATGGAGCATGAAGTTCATGCTCTTCACGCTGCTCCTGTAAAACCTTAAGCTTGGCTTGTGCGTTGGTCAGCTCCATCTCGGCTATCCGACGGTTTGTACCTTCACCCTTGTCGAGGGCTGCTTTCAGCTCCGTCTGGGCTCCGTCCAGATCAAGCTGATATGATCTGGCCTGCTCTTCCAAAGTATCCACTTCCATGCGTGCTACGATGCCCCGTTCGAACAGCCTCTGGGTGTCGGCGAGCTTGCTGCGGGTGTTGTTCAGTTTTAATTGAGCGTTGGTCACCGCCCGGCGTGCACGCGTTACCTCCTCACTTTGTGACCAATCCCGCATCTCTTGCACGGTATGCTGGGCTTTTAATTGATCGGCCATTGCCTCACGAAGCTGAATGTCCAATTGTGTTGTGTCGAGTGTCAGTAGCAGTTGTCCACGCTCGACTCTCTGACCTTCGAACACTTCTATTTTTTGTATCAAGCCTTCGAACGGTGCCGTCACGGTCGTGCGACTTGCGGCCTCGATACGTCCAACCAGGCCCAGGGTGTTTTCCAGGGTTTGCGGCTGCACATACAGCCATTGATTGTCAGGCGTATTAGCTGAGCTGTCGTTATGGGCAAAGAGGTAAACGGCTATCAGAGTCAGCGCTCCCAGACATCCTCCCAATAACCAGAGGCCGCCGTTGCGCAAATGCGGGAGTACGGAATACTTAGTCTTTAAGATCAATGTCCCAGCTCTCCAGGGTAGTGCCCAATGTCTGGTCAAGGTCGGCCTGAGCGTTCAGGTAGGCGATCAGCGCATTGAGACGGGCGCTTTCGGCACTGCGTAAATCCGCTTCGAAACTCAGAACCTGAAAGTTGCTGGAACGACCTGCTTGGAGTTTTTCGCGCTCGATCTCCAGTTTCCGGCGCGACAGATCACGTGCCCGCTGAGCAATGATGTATTGTCGCCAGCGGGTGCCAAGATTGCGTACCGCGTTTTCCACGTCACGCTCCAGTGACTGGCGCGCATCGGCCAGAAGGATCTCCTGTGTATCGACTTCGACCTGGGCATGCACTTCTGATTGACGCTGGTTTAAGCTGCCCAAGGGGATCTCAATTTGAACGCCTGCGTAGGTCTTCCAGTTGCGTGATGAGGTATCGATTGCCGAACCGGTCTGATAAGACCGATTTTGGCTGGCGCCAGCGATTAGTGAAACATCCCACAGCGTTTCATCGTGGGCAATCGTAAGATTGATCGCCGCCTGTTCCGTCGCAAGCACTTGTTTAAGGTAGGCAGGTTGTTGCTCTTTAGCGATAGCCTTGGCCCGAGCCAGGCCTATATCAACTTGAGTCGCGTTGAGAGAATCGACTGCTTTGATTGGAGTATTCAAATCCAGAGCCAAGAGCTTTAGCAATTCAAGACGGCTGGCATCGAGTTGGTTGCGGGCTTCTTCGACGGCCAACTCCTGAGTTGCAACGTCAGCTTCAGTCTGTACGACTTCAAATTCCGCCATACGCCCAGCAAGGATCATTTCGCGGTTTGCCGTTAGCAACTGCTGTGAACGCCTCAGTGCATCGCGTGCTATTCGGACTTGCTCCTGGGCACGCAACAGCTCTCGGTAAGCGGTAATGATATTGGTGATCGTGTCCGATACGGTGGCTTTGAGAGTTAAACGATTTGCCTGTTCTGTGGTCTGTGCAAGCCGTACGGGTGCCGTAGCTACCTCTCTTCCTGCGCCGCGTAACAACGGTTGTATTACTGTGAAACTTGCCCCGTCATGATCAGATTGGCCGCTGTTGTTTGTTTGCGTAAATTGTTTGGCCCACGACAGGCTGAATTGAGTACCATATTCTCCCTGCAAGGTCACCGTTGGGGATAGATTGGTTTGCCGGTACTGGTCATCCTGATTACGGTAGGCCAAATGACTACCTTTAATTGTCAATTTAGGGCTAAAGTTATCTTCCGCTACACGCAGATCGAATTTTTGAGCAACTCTCTGTAGATAAGCGCTACGGATAGAGTGGTTGTCGCGCAACCCCAGCGACACAGCTTCGTTTAGCGTAAGCGCTACTGTCTGTTCTTTCAGGGAAACACTGTTGACGGATATACCGGTCCGAGAAATTGGGGGGGACACGGGCGCTGCAGCATTTGATGTAGTACAGGAGAGCTGCATCAAGCCTGTTAGGCAGATGAGCAAGGTGCGTAGTTGCCAAATACGATTAGTCATCACGCAGAGCCTGTACGGGTTCCAGACGGGCTGCACTGCGGGCAGGGTAGAGGCCAAAGAACAGGCCGATAGCAACCGAACTGATAATGCCAAGCGGTAATGCGAGTGCAAAAAGTGAAAACTCCCATTCGGAGACCTCAACGAAGAGCCAGCCCGCGAATACGCCTATGATAGCGCCGGTCACCGCGCCCACAGAGGTGAGAACTCCGGCTTCCAGCAGAAAGAGTACGGTGATATCCCATGGCCGTGCACCTAAAGCCATGCGTACACCAATCTCCCGACGCCGTTCCGATACATTCATAATCATCAGGTTCATGATACCTATGCCACCGACCAGCAGAGAGATGCTTCCCACCCCAGCTAGCAGGTAGGAGAATGTCTGAGATTGTTTTTTAATCCCATCGAGAAGTTGTTGGGGGATCTGGACCTGAACAGAGTGGTCCGGCGCTAAGGGGGAGAGGTAGTCTTTTAGTGCAATTGCATCCTCCGGCAGCGTTTCGGTTCGTCGCCCTCTTGCGATAATGCTGTTTATTTCAGGAGTAGGGGTAATGCGTCGCATCCCTTCTATGGGGAGTACAATCGCGTCGTCCATTGGAAGAGGGATCAAAGGGTTCTGCCCTTGTTTGGCTAGGATACCCACAACTTCGAAAAGGTAGTTTCCCACCTGTATCTGGCTGCCTATTGGTTCGACCAGATTCAACTCTTTGGCCGCGTTAGCTCCAAGAACGGCATAGGTACTTTGACTATCGTAGATCGTGAGGAAGCGGCCGTTGCCGATATGTAGGTTCATTACATCCTGTAGGTCAGGAGATGTACCTACAATGCTTAAATTATGCTTTCGGCTGGCAGCATAAACATCCGTGGAATAGAGGATGGCTGGTGCTATATGAGCAATGCCTGACAACGACCGCGTTGCCGCTTTGGTATCCAGTTTCGCTGGAGCGGGGCTCATATTAACACCTGGTACCGCGGAAAAGCGGGCAACGATAATATCGCTCCCCAGCCCCCTGAACATCTTTATCGACTCATTAGCGGCATTGTGGCCGATATTCAACAGTGCCACAACGGAGGCACAACCCACTGTTATACCCACTAATGCCAGTAGTGAACGGCGTCCTAACAAACGTAGACTTGCAAGCGGCTCAGTCAGGGTGTGCCTTAGCGAAGGGCCGTAAGCAAGTGGCTTCTCCTCAGTCATGCGATACGGGTTACTACGACTCATGCAACCGACCGTCCTCGACACGAAGACAACGTTGCATCTGCTGAGCCATCCTTTCATCGTGCGTCACTACGACGAGAGTCACACCTTGTTCTCGGTTCAGAGAGAGGAGCAGGGACAAGATTTCTTTTGCGGTTCCGCTGTCGAGGTTCCCGGTGGGTTCATCGGCAAGTAGAAGTGCCGGTTTCCCGATCAGGGCTCTGGCAATGGCAACACGCTGCCTCTGTCCACCGGACAAATCTGCAGGAATATAGTGCGCCCGCTTGGCCAACCCGACTCGCTCAATCTCACGTTGTGCGGCTCTGCGAGCAGCTTGTCGTTCGTACCCCCTATAAAGAAGCGGCAGTGCTACATTATCCAGGGCGCTAAGCCGGGGGAGCAAGTTGAAGCTCTGGAAAACAAAGCCGATAGTTTGATTACGTGTGATCGCGCGAGCTTCGGGGCTAGCGTGGGTTATATCCTGTCCATCGAGTAGAATATGCCCGCTAGTAGGCTGGTCCAGCAGCCCTATAATATTGAGTAGAGTGCTCTTACCCGAACCGGAGGAACCGACGATAGCACAGCTTTGTCCTCGGGTTACTGATAGAGACACTTGGTGTAGGACAGGCTGAGGGTCGGTTCCAACATCGTAGGTACGACAGATCTCGTTGAGTTGTATCAGGCTTCTGTCGGTAGGAATAGTTAATTGGCCGTTCTCTTCGTTAAACACAGCATCATCCATAATGCGTAGTATTCTCTCTGAAAAGTGATATCAGGACGTCAGTTATAGCACATTCACCTCTGTGATGTTGATAGCCAGCGATAGATAAACAAAACAGGTTATGCCGAAGTTAGGTAAGCTGTGATTAAGTCCACATCATGATGCATTCGTGGTCGTCAGCAGCATCAGGGAGGTGCGTATTGGAGCAGCTGCTCGGGCTTGAAGAGAACCAACCTCGTCGCAGCGTGCATCTTTCCGTGCCAGAATGATCAGCATATGAACGAGAGGTTCCATTCATGAATTTCCAGCAAATTGAAGATGAAGCACTGCATCTTCCAAAAGAAAAGAGAGCTCGGCTGATTCACCGGCTGGTATTGAGCCTGGACACACCTACTGAGGAAGAGCTGCGTTCTGACTGGTTGCATGAAGCTCAGCGTCGGGCAGAAGAGCTTGATGATGGCGCTGTGCAGGCTGTACCAAGTGAAGAGGTTATGAGAAAGGCCCGAGCGCTGACCAAATGAGCTATTACTTTCACCCGGCAGCGGAAGCCGAGTTCCTGGAGTCGGTCGGTTACAACGACGACTGGATTGCGGTCTGTGACCATGTGCCGTTGACCTTGAGCATCAATGAGAGCTGACAGCATGACCCAAGATACCCCCTCCATCCATGACTTCGATTTCAGTCTGATCTGTGAATATTTCGCGGCACTGGAGCGGCAAGGGCCGGGAAGTCCCGAAGTGACGCTCAAGGCGCTGAGTTTCACTGACGGGCTGACACTTGACTCACGCATTGCCGATATCGGCTGTGGTACGGGCGGGCAGACGCGGGTACTGGCGCAGCAAGCGCCTGGGCAGATTACCGGGCTGGATCTGTTTCCCGATTTTATCCACAGGTTCAACGCCAGGGCTCAGGCTGAAGGGCTGGCGGATCGCGTACGAGGTGTGGTCGGGTCAATGGAGGCGTTGCCTTTTGCCGATGAAGAGCTGGACCTGATCTGGTCTGAAGGGGCGATCTACAATATCGGCTTTGAACGTGGCCTGCGCGAGTGGCGCCGTTTTTTGAAGCCGGACGGGTATCTGGTTGTATCAGAGGCGTGCTGGTTTACCGAGCAGCGACCGGACGAGATCGAGCGCTTCTGGGTCGATGCCTATCCCGAAATCGATACCCTCGCCAACAAGCCCAGGCAGGTTCAGCAGGCCGGTTATCTGCCGGTAAGCATGTTTATCCTGCCGGAAACATGCTGGACCGATCACTTTTACACGCCGCAGGTATCACATCAGCAGCAGTTCCTGCAGCATGCAGGGAATGCCGCAGCGGCCAGTCTGGTCGCCGAACAGCGGCGTGAAGCCGAGCTGTACGATCGCTACAAGGCGTATTACGGCTATGCCTTTTTCATCGCGAAAAAGGTGGCTTGACCCATTTTGGGTTAGGCTATGTCTGTACCGTGTTCCTGTTTTCATAATCATCCTGAGACGATCCACCGATGAGCCAAACACAGCCCAACAATCCACTGCACGGCCTGACCCTTGAAAAGACCCTGACGCGCCTGGTCGAGCATTATGGCTGGGAAGGGTTGTATGACGAGGTTCGGGTGAATTGCTTCTGTAACGAGCCGTCCATCAAGTCGTCGCTCAAGTTTCTGCGTCGCACGCAATGGGCACGGGACAAGGTGGAAGCCTTGTATATCAATACGTTCTGCTGAAGGCGGATATCACATGAACACCATACTGATCGGCAAGGGTGAGCAACCGGTACGGTTGCTGGGCCATTACGGCAACCGACATGGCTTGATTGCGGGGGCCACCGGTACCGGTAAAACGGTATCGCTCATGGTGCTGGCCGAAGGCTTTTCACGCATGGGAGTGCCGGTGTTCATGGCGGATGTGAAAGGCGATGTGTCGGGCCTTGCCATGGCCGGTCAGCCTGGCGACAAGCTGATGCAACGTGCCGCCAAAATCGGTATGGAAGGGTTTGCCACTGAGGCGAGCCCGGTGCTGTTCTGGGATCTGTACGGCCAGGCCGGGCACCCGGTGCGCACCACCATCAGCGAGATCGGACCCACACTGCTGAGTCGCATCCTTGAGCTGAATGATACCCAGGCCGGTATTCTTGAGGTGGCCTTCAAGCTGGCCGATGATCAGGGCCTGTTGCTGCTCGACCTTGACGATCTGCGCGCCCTGCTGGGCTTTGTGGCAGACAATCGCAAGGACATATCGGCTCAGTACGGGTTGGTCAGTGCCCAGTCCATTGCCGCCATTCAGCGCAGCCTGCTGTCACTGGAGCGCGAGGGCG
This sequence comes from Marinobacterium sp. MBR-111, assembly GCF_040547585.1. Lineage (NCBI taxonomy): Bacteria > Pseudomonadati > Pseudomonadota > Gammaproteobacteria > Oceanospirillales > Oceanospirillaceae > Marinobacterium > Marinobacterium sp. MBR-111. The sequence goes on along the minus strand of NZ_JBEPQA010000029.1, from coordinate 31,490 downwards.
GTACCGCCTTCCTGGGCGAGCCGGCGCTTGAGATCATGGATCTGATGCGCACGGATATGAGCGGCCGTGGCGTGATCAGCATCCTCATGGCGAACCGGCTCATGCTGAAACCGCGCCTGTATTCCACCTTCCTGTTGTGGCTGCTGTCAGAGCTGTTCGAAAACCTGCCCGAGGTGGGGGATCTTGAGCGGCCCAAAATGGTGTTCTTCTTTGATGAGTCCCACCTGCTGTTTGATGACGCTCCGGCGGCGCTACGGCAGAAGGTGGAACAGGTGGTGCGGATGATTCGCTCCAAGGGCGTCGGCATCTATTTCTGCTCACAATCACCCGATGACATACCGAACGAGATTCTGGGTCAGCTGGGCAACCGTATCCAGCACGCGCTGCGGGCCTACACGCCGCGTGATCAGAAAGCGGTGAAAACCGCTGCCGAAACCTTTGTGGCCAACCCTGGGCTGAACGTGGAGGAGGTAATTTCACAGCTGGCCGTGGGCGAAGCGCTTGTTTCCACCCTACAAGAGGGTGGTGTGCCCATGCCGGTCGAGCGCACACTCATCTGTCCGCCGCGCTGTCGCATGGGCGCCCTCACCGCGGAAGAGCATGCCGCCGTGCTGGCGCGCAGCCCGGTCGCGCAAAAATACGATACGCCGGTCAACCGCGAGTCGGCCTATGAAATTCTGGCCCAGCGTGCGGCTGAAAGCTCAGCGGTTAAGGAGACCGCCAAGCCGGAACAGGATGAAGCATCCGAATCCAAGGGGGTGGTCAGCGACCTCCTCTGGGGCAACAAGCGGCGTCAGGGGCTGGTTGAAACCATGGCCAAGCAGGCGGCACGTACGGTCGGGAATCAGCTGGGCCGCAAGATCCTGCGCGGTCTGTTGGGCGGACTGTTGGGTGGCAAGGGACGTTAACGGACAGATTAGCAGGCCCGCGACCAGTGGCAGTGGGCTCAGGGAGTAATGCCATGAAAAAAATCCTGCTCGCACTGGTTGTCGTATTTGGCCTGTTCCAGTTACAGGGTGGTCACCTTGATGGACTGCTGGGCAGTGCCCCCGCGACAGGACAGTCCCATCTTTCTGCGCAAGAGCAGGAACTGTACAACACGCTTGAGCGGATTCGCCAGAACGGCCCTTATCCCTATCAGCGTGACGGTATTACCTTCGAGAACCGCGAACGATTATTGCCGATCAAGCCAAGGGGCTATTACCGGGAATTCACCGTAGATACACCCGGGTTGTCACACCGTGGGCCACGCCGTGTGGTAACAGGCGGAAACCCTCCTGAAGTGTTCTATTACACGGAAGATCACTATCGTTCCTTCCGGCGTATTCAGGGGCGCCAGAATGACTGAAAAGCCTGCTCCCATCATCTGGCAACACAGTGCGCAGCCCGACCCGCAGGCCATCCCGCTGGATGAAAATGGTTGCCTGAACAAGGCTTCAATCCTGAACCGTCTTAAAGCCGCATTTCAGTTTCCGGATTACTTCGGTGAGAACTGGGATGCCGCCTATGATGTGCTGCTGGATCATGTCGACCAATTGGAGGCTGAAACCGTGTGGCGGTTTTCAATTGGTCGTGACACCAAGGTGAATGAGCCGGAGCTGGCGGTGTGGGTTCAGCTGATGACGGATCTGTGTGCCTACGCCGATGCACAAGGGCTGACGTTACAGGTGCTGATCCAGCAGCCTGCGGCAACATTCAAAACATAAAACCTGACTATCGTGTCTTAAAACCGGATAATACGGCTCAAGTTAAGCATTCACCCATCCGGTACCCCGCTCATGGAAATCAAGGTCAACTATCTCGACAATCTCCGGCTTGAAGCCAAATTCGACGACTTCACGGTGATCGCCGATCAGCCGATCCGTTACAAGGGGGATGGCTCGGCGCCCGGTCCGTTTGACTATTTCCTGGCATCCTCGGCGCTGTGTGCGGCCTATTTCGTCAAGGTGTACTGCAACGCGCGTGATATTTCCACCGAGAATATCCGCCTGTCACAGAACAACATTGTTGATCCTGAAGACCGCTACAACCAGATCTTCAAAATTCAGGTGGAGCTGCCGGAGGATATTTCCGACAAGGATCGGCAGGGCATTCTGCGCTCCATCGACCGTTGCACCGTGAAGAAGGTGGTGCAGACCGGCCCCACGTTTGAAATCGAGGTTGTGGATAACCTGGATGAAGACGCGCAGGCGCTGCTGCTGGCCAAGCCCGAAGGCGAAGGTGCCACCTGGATCGAGGGCAAGGATCTGCCGCTGGAGCAGACCATCGCCAACATGACGCAGATTCTGGCGGATCTGGGTATGAAGATCGAGATCGCCTCCTGGCGCAATATCGTGCCCCATGTCTGGTCGCTGCATATTCGTGACGCAGCGTCCCCCATGTGCTTCACCAACGGCAAGGGTGCCACTAAGGAGAGCGCGCTGGCGTCGGCGCTGGGTGAGTTCATTGAGCGACTCAACTGCAACTTCTTCTATAACGACCAGTTCTTTGGCGAAGAGATCGCCGATAGCGCGTTTGTGCACTATCCCAACGAGCGCTGGTTCCAGCCCGGGCCGGATGACGCATTGCCCGAGGGTATTCTGGACGATTACTGTCTGGATATTTACAACCCGGATGGCGAGCTGTTCGGCTCCAATCTGATCGATACCAACTCGGGCCGTGTGGACCGTGGCATCTGTGCGCTGCCGTTTGTGCGTCAGTCTGATGGCGAAACGGTGTACTTCCCCTCCAACCTGATCGAGAACCTCTACCTCAGCAACGGTATGAGCGCCGGCAATACGCTGGTGGAGGCACAGGTACAGTGCTTGTCAGAGATTTTCGAGCGTGCAGTGAAGCGAGAGATCATCGAGCAGGAGCTGGCGCTGCCGGATGTGCCGCTTGAAGTGCTTGAACAGTACCCCGACATTCTGGAAGGCATTCGTGCACTGGAAGAGCAGGGCTTCCCGGTGCTGGTGAAGGATGCCTCCCTCGGAGGGCAGTTCCCGGTGATGTGCGTGACCCTGATGAACCCGCGCACCGGTGGCGTGTTTGCCTCGTTCGGTGCCCATCCCAGTTTCCATGTGGCGCTGGAGCGCAGCCTGACCGAGCTGCTGCAGGGCCGCAGTTTCGAAGGTTTGAATGACTTCCAGCCGCCCACTTTTAACAGCCTGGCCGTGACCGAGCCGAACAACTTTGTCGAGCACTTCATCGACTCTTCTGGCGTAATCTCCTGGCGCTTTTTCAGTGCGAAGTCGGATTATGACTTCAACCACTGGAACTTCTCTGGCAGTAACCAGGACGAAGCCGATACCCTGTTCGGCATTCTGGCTGAGATGGGCAGGGAAGTGTACATGGCGGTGTATGAGGACTTGGGGGCGCCGGTCTGCCGCATTCTGGTACCGGGCTACTCCGAGGTCTATCCGGTGGACGATCTGGTGTGGGACAACACCAACAAGGCGCTGGACTACCGTGAAGAGATTCTCAACCTGCACCGCTTGAGTGATGATGAACTGGCGGATCTGTCCGAGCGGCTGGACGAGAGCCAGCTCGACGTCTACACCGACATTCGGACCTTGATCGGCGTGGAGTTCGACGAGAATACCGTCTGGGGTCAGCTCACCATTCTGGAACTGCAGCTGCTGATCATGCTGGCGCTGGAGCGCCATGAAGAGGCGCTGGAGCTGGTGGAGCAGTTCCTGCAGTACAACGACAATACCGTCGAGCGTGGCCTGTTTTACCGTGCCGTGCAGGCGGTGTTGGAGGTGGTGCTGGATGATGAGCTGGAGCTGGACGATTTTCTGCCCAACCTGTCCCGCATGTTCGGAGCAGAACGGATGCAGGCCGTGGTCGGCTCGGTGATGGGCGAGGTGCGTTTCCATGGCCTGACGCCCACCAGTATGAAACTGGAAGGACTGGACAGACACCTACGTCTGATCGACAGTTACAAGAAATTGCACGCCGCGCGTGCAGCAAAGGCCGGTTTGTCTTGAGGGGCGGTCGGTTTCATCAGATCTGTGGAGGTAAGGAATGCTGACAACAAATCGTTCATCGGCGTTGATTCTGGGCGTGTTTCTTCTGCTTGGGCTGTCAGCGCTGGGTGGCCTGCTGGGCAAGGCGGCGCTGGATCATAAACAGCTTGATCGCACGGTGACTGTAAAAGGGCTGTCGGAGCGAGAATATCAGGCCGATATCGTAATCTGGCCGATCCCCTTCGCTGTGGCCAGTAATGATCTGGACTCGCTGTACACCGATCTGGAGGTGAATGCGGCACAGATTCGTGATTTCCTGACCGAAAATGGCATCCAGCCGGACGAGATCAGCTATGCGCCGCCGGTGATTACCGACCGTTCGGCGCAGCAGTATGGCGGCGACAACCGTGCCGAGTTCCGCTATGTGGCCAGCCGCATGGTTACGGTCTATTCGGAGAATATCGAAGGGGTGCGGGCTGTGATGAATGAACTGCCAGAGCTAGGCAAGCGCGGCATCGTGTTGACCGGGGGTGACTATCAGTCGCAGACTGAGTACATCTTCACACGCCTCAATGAGGTCAAGCCGGAGATGATCGAAGAGGCGACCCGTAATGCACGTGAGGTGGCGCAGAAGTTCGCGGCCGACTCACAAAGCCGGCTGGGCAAGATCCGACGCGCCTCTCAGGGCCAGTTCAGCATCAGTGAGCGTGACCGAAACAATCCGCACATCAAGCAGGTACGGGTGGTGTCCACGGTCGAGTATTACCTGTCCGATTAAGTCTTTAAACAGCTGTTTTTGATCCAGCCCGGCGTCCGGGGCTTCAGTCCCGGGCCGCTTTGTGGGACAGTGTCGGCTGACAGCAGCATTGATGGAAACACAGCGTTCGATGAGCAAACTCAATATTCTGGTGGTCGATGACGCTCGCTTCATCCGCGAGCGCGTGACCTCCATGGTGCGGGAAGCCTTTCCCGACTTCAGCGTGATGGCAGTGGAAAACGGTACCGAAGCCACTCGGGCCATGCAGCAAAAACGTTTTGATCTGATTTTGTGTGACTGGGAAATGCCCGAAATGAGCGGGCTTGAGGTGCTGCAGTGGACCCGGTCGCAGGACGATTACAAACAGACCCCGTTTTTGATGGTGACCAGCCGTGGCGAGCGTGAATATGTGCTCAAGGCCATTCAGGCAGGCGTGAACGACTATCTGGGCAAGCCCTTTACCCGTGAGCAGCTGGTGCAGAAGATGGTCAAGGCGCTGGATAAGCGTCAGCAGCTCAGCCCTGAGCAGCAGGCGCGTGCGGCGGCCATGCTTGAGGCAGATAAAAAGGCTACACCTGCCGAGGCTTCGGCGCCTGCCAAAATGCGCTCCAAGCCCAAGGGGCTGGCGCAGCTGCGCAATAGCGAACAGACTTTCCGCTGCGCCATTAAGGATCTCAACCTGCGTGAAGTGAAGGTTGTGATCAAGAATGAAGGTGCGTTTCCGCAGGTACTGGAACAGGTGGTCGTGGATATCGAGCAGCTGTCAGGCGACAGCGTAGCGCGTATCAATGGCTTCATCACCTCGATACAGGCCACGGAACAGAAGCTGGATGCGGCCTATGTGGACGTGAACGTATTTTTTATGGACGATGACCCGGACAAACTGGCGCATCTGTCCAAATACATTGCCAGTGTGCGTTAAGTCATGAAACTGCGAGTTGCATTCCTGTTGGCCCTGTTGCTGGGCGGTTGTGCCGCCCCGCCGCCCCCGGTGTCTGAGCCAAGGCAACAGGAGCCGGGTGTCTCCCCATTGCCACTGTCGATCGTGCCCGTGTATGACAGCCGTGCCGAGGTACAGCTAGGGCAGGCGCTGGTGCAGCACTATCTGAGCGGCCCCTATTACCGCATTTCGGCTCCGCTGCTGCTGTCGCAGCAGTATCAGGCCCTTTATGCCGCAGACACCTCTGACCCGCAACGGATGCTGGCGCTGTTCAGCCACCCGCAGGGGCATTGGGGTTTTGTGGCCGTGAGCGTGGCGCAGGGCAGTGTAATGAACCTGTTCGAGCTGCAACATCGTAATGAAACCGGTTATGCACTGGTACTGAAGCGGGCGCGGATCTGCTTCAACACCGGCGCCGACCAGCCGCCACGCTGGCAGGGGCGCAGCTGGGTGTATGCATCACAACCGGGGAAGTTCGAGTGCACTGGCCAAACCAACGGCTCCCTGTTCCAGCTTGGCTCCGGCCTGCCTGGTGCGTTGGGGCCCTATGCCGAGTCTGGTGATACCGTGCTGTACAGTCGCGACCGCGAGTCGCTGCAGCAGATCGCCAGCCTGTTGAAGCACCAGTTCCGTCATCTTCGGGTTCCGCAGATCCGGCCCGACCCGCTTTGATCCCATTTCAGGACACACCATGCTCAGCTATCAGCACGGCTTTCATGCCGGCAATTTTGCCGATGTTCACAAACACCTGACGCTGGTTCTGCTGTTGCAGGCTTTGAACCGCAAGGCCAAACCCTGGAGTTATCTGGAAACCCATGGCGGGCGTGCGCAGTATGATCTGCACGGTGATCAGGCGGCCAAGACCGGCGAATTCCAGCAGGGTATTGCCCGCCTGTGGCGTCAGTCGGTTCCCGAAGCGGTGCAGCCCTACCTTGAACAGGTCGAAGCCGTAAACGGGAAGGCGTTGCAACATTACCCCGGCTCTCCGCTGATCGCGGCCCAGATGGCGCGTGATGCCGATCAGATCAGTGTAATGGAGCTGCACCCGGCCGAGGCTGAAGCGCTGAAGCAGGTATTCCGTCAGGATGGCCGAGTGGCGGTACATCATCGTGACGGCTATGAAGGGGTGCTGTCGCTGTTGCCGCCGAAACCCAACCGTGGGGTGGTGTTGATCGACCCGGCCTACGAGGTGAAGCAGGAATACCAGCAGCTGGTGCGTTTTGTCAGCAAGGCGGTCAAGCGTTGGCCCAATGGCTGCTTTGCCATCTGGTATCCGTTACTGCCGGCAGGGCTGTGGCAAAAGATGAAGTCAGAACTGGCGGCGAGCGGGATTCGCAACATTCTCTGTTCCGAGCTTGAAATTGCTGCAGCAGAGGGCGAACGGGGCATGTATGGCAGCGGTATGCTGGTGATCAACCCGCCCTGGCAGCTGGATGCCACACTTGGGCAGGTTTCACCCTGGCTGCAGGCAACGCTGCAGCAGGGGGAAGGGCGCTGGCGCGTGGAATGGCTGGTGCCTGAGTAAGGCTCAGTACAGCGCTTTCTCGTCACGCACCACGTCGATCAGCAGCTCCAGAAACAGGCGGTCGGCATCGCTCTGTTCCAACGGAATCTTGACGTTGGTGGTGGATGACAGCTCTTCGGCGATCAACACGCCGGCGTTCTTGTCATTGAAATGCTTGCGAGCGATCTCCAGCGCTTTCTCGCTGATATCAGGCTCGACCAGCACCTTGCGGATAAAACGCAGCAGCTCGTTGATCACGCGCTCCTTGTTTTTGATCTCGGCAATGCTCATTGTTTTGCTCTCCGGCATGTAGAACGTGGACATGCGCCTACTATAACGCTAATGCCCGACAACGCCCAGAGGGCTGTCCTGTACAGTATCGGCGTCGTTCAATGGTCGTAGGCGGTTGATCGCAGCTTGTCAAGGTGCGAGAATGTCAGGCTATTTTCTTGACTTGTGGCATGCAGGAAATCCCGACGTCACAAGGGGTTATTAAGCGAACCCGGCTTAAGTCTCAGAACAGGTCTGTCAGATAAGAGATCCTCATCTGACCAGCACCGAACATGATCCAATGATGCCTGCGGGCAGGGCGCGGCCAGCGATACGATTGCTCCGCGGCCGGGTCATGTTCTCGTTGCAGAAACGCTGAAACTGTTAGTTCGCCGGCAGGTGGCCGGCGCTGAGTAGAGGGTACAACAGTGGAATTACTTTCAGGCGCAGAAATGGTGGTACGCGCCCTCAAAGACGAGGGTGTTCAGTACATCTATGGTTATCCGGGCGGGTCGTTGCTGCATGTGTACGACGCTCTGTTCCAGCAGGAAGATGTACAGCACATTCTGGTGCGCCATGAGCAGGCTGCAACTCACATGGCGGATGCTTATGCGCGTGCAACCGGTAAAGCCGGTGTCGCGCTGGTGACATCCGGTCCGGGTGCAACCAATGCCGTGACCGGTATCGCGACCGCGTTCATGGACTCCATCCCGATGGTGGTGATCACCGGCCAGGTGATGAGTCATCTGATCGGTGAAGATGCCTTCCAGGAGACCGACATGCTCGGTATCTCCCGTCCCATCGTGAAACACAACTTCAGCGTCCAGCGTCCGGAAGACATCCCGGCGATCGTGCGCAAGGCGTTCCATATTGCCGAGAGCGGCCGTCCCGGTCCGGTGGTAATTGACCTGCCCAAAGACATGACCACGCCGACCGAGCGCTACCCGTACGAGTTTCCGAAACACGTCAAGATGCGTTCGTACAGCCCGATCACCCGTGGTCACAGCGGTCAGATCAAGAAGGCAACCGACATGCTGCTGGCGGCCAAGCGTCCGGTGATCTATACCGGCGGTGGTGTCATCATGGGTGACGCCAGTGCCGAGCTGACCGAGCTGGCCAAACTGCTGAACTTCCCGGTAACCAACACCCTGATGGGGCTGGGCGGTTATCCGGGTACCGATCGTCAGTTCATTGGTATGCTGGGGATGCATGGCAGCTACGAAGCCAACATGGCGATGCACCATGCTGACCTGATTTTGGCTGTGGGCGCTCGCTTTGATGACCGCGTAACCAACGCCTGTGACAAGTTCTGTCCGACTGCCAAGATCGTACATATCGATATTGATCCGGCCTCCATTTCCAAAACCATCCAGGCGGATGTCCCCATCGTGGGTCCGGCCAAAGTGGTACTGGAAGAGATGGTGCAGCTGGTCAAGGGCAGCAAGAAACAGCCGGATCAGGATGCACTGCACGCCTGGTGGCAGCAGATCGACGAGTGGCGTCAGCGTCACGGCGGTCGTTACCGCACTGATGACTCCGCATTGATGAAACCGCAACAGGTTATCGAAATGCTGAGCCAGGTGACCAATGGCAACGCCTTCGTAACTTCTGACGTGGGCCAGCACCAGATGTTTGCGGCGCAGTACTACAAGTTCAACAAGCCAAACCGCTGGATCAACTCCGGTGGCCTCGGCACGATGGGCTTCGGTTTGCCGGCTGCCATGGGTGTGAAGATGAACTTCCCGGATGACGACGTTGTATGCGTCACCGGCGAAGGCAGCATCCAGATGAACATTCAGGAACTCTCCACCTGCAACCAGTATGATTTGCCGGTGAAGATTCTGTGCCTCAACAATCAGTCGCTGGGCATGGTACGCCAGTGGCAGGACATGAACTATGAGTCCCGTCACTCCCAGTCTTACATGCAGTCGCTGCCTGACTTCGTCAAGCTGGTGGAGGCCTATGGTCATGTGGGCATGAAGGTCGAGAAATACTCTGACCTGGAAGGCGCCATGCGCGAAGCCTTCGCGCTGAAGGATCGTCTGGTCTTCATGGATATCGCGGTCGATCCGTTCGAGCACGTTTATCCGATGCAGGTACCGCGCGGTTCCATGCGTGACATGTGGCTGACCAAGACAGAGAGGACCTGAGCATGCGCCATATCATTTCAGTCCTGATGGAAAACGAGCCGGGCGCCCTGTCGCGCGTGGTAGGGCTGTTCTCCCAGCGTAACTACAACATCGAATCGCTGACGGTTGCACCGACCGAAGACTCCACCCTGTCACGTCTGACCGTGACCACCATCGGCAACGATCGTGTTGTGGAGCAGATCACCAAACAGCTGAACAAGCTGATTGACGTGGTCAAAGTGGTGGACCTGTCCGAGGGTGATCACATCGAGCGCGAAGTGATGATGATCAAACTCAAGGCCAGCGGCCAGATGCGCGCCGAGATCAAGCGGACCTGCGACATCTTCCGTGGTCAGATCATCGATGTGACCCCGACGACCTATACCGTGCAGCTGGTGGGCGCATCCGACAAACTGGATGCCTTCATCAATGCGCTGGGCAGCGCTTCCATTATGGAAGTGGTGCGCTCGGGTGTGTGTGGTATTGCGCGTGGCGAGAAAGTCCTGAGCCTTTAAAAGCTATCGGCGTCACAAAAAAAACCGCTGGCCGTGCAGACGACCAGCGGTTTTTTGTTGCCCACTGCCAACTCAGTGGGCGTCGAGGCGGTTGCGTCGGTCCTGCCGCCAAAGCAACACGCCGGTAATCAACACCGCGATGCTGACCAACCCGACAATGATCGTCGCCAGGGCGTTGATTTCGGGGCTGACCCCGAGGCGAACGCTGGAGTAGACCACCATCGGCAATGTGGTAGCACCGGGGCCTGACACAAAGCTGGCCACCACCAGATCATCCAAAGACAGCGTGAATGCCAGTAGCCAGCCAGCGATCAGCGAAGGAGCGATGATCGGCAGAGTGATGCTGAAAAATACCTTCAGCGGGCGGGCTCCCAGATCCAGCGCCGCTTCTTCCAGCGACAGGTCCATATGCGCCAGTCGGCTTTGTACCACCACGGTGACATAGGCCATGGCAAAGGTGGTGTGGGCGATCACGATGGTGGTCATGCCGCGTCCGGCAGGCCAGCCGATGACGTTTTCCATCGCCACGAACAACAGCAGCAGCGACAGGCCGATAATCACCTCCGGCATTACCAGAGGAGCTGTAACCATCACCTCCAGCGAGCCCCTGCCGCGAAAGCGACGGAATCGCACCAGCGCTAGTGCCGCCAATGTGCCCAGCACCACCGCTATTGTGGCGGTCAGAGCGGCAATGCGGACACTGAGCCAGGCGGCCCCGAGCAGGGCTTCATTCTGCAGCAGTTCGCCGTACCATTTGGTGCTGAAGCCGCCCCATACCGTGACCAGCCGACTTTCATTGAATGAATACACGATCAAGCTGATGATCGGGCCGTACAGAAAGGCATAGCCCAGCAGCAGAATGGTAATCAGCAGTGGCATGCGTTGTTTCATGCGGCACCCTCCTCGGAGGCTCTGCGCTCAAAGTGGCGCAGCAGCACAAAGGGCACAATCAACGCCACCAGCAGCAGTGCCGCCAGCGAAGACGCCAGTGGCCAGTCCTTGTTGTTGAAGAACTCGGTCCACATCAGCTTGCCCAGCATCAGCGTATCAGGCCCGCCCAGCAGGTCGGGAATGACGAATTCGCCCATCACCGGAATGAACACCAGCATGGCACCGGCCAGTACGCCCGGCAGCGACAGCGGCAGGGTGATCAGCAAAAACTGCTTCCAGGGGCGACAGCCCAGATCGGCGGCCGCTTCCAGCAGGGTCAGATCCAGTCGGATCAGGGTGGCGTAGAGCGGCAACACCACAAACGGCAGATAGTTGTAGACCACGCCGATATAGACTGCGAACGGTGTGTGCATGATCTCCAGCGGGGTGTCGATCAGGCCGGTCCAGAGCAGGAAGTTATTGAGTAGCCCGTTGCCCTTGAGGATACCGATCCAGGCATAGATGCGAATCAGGAAAGAGGTCCAGAACGGCAAAATGATCAGCATCAACAGCGGCAGACGCCAGTGCGAGGGTGAGCGCGCGATGGCATAGGCCATGGGGTAGCCGATAAACAAACAGCAGAGGGTGGAGATCGCCGCGACCTTGAGCGAACCCAGCAGGGCGCTCAGATAGAGTGAATCTTCCAGCAGCAGCTGATAGTTGCCGAAGTTGACCATGATGGTCACCAGCCCGTCTTCGATCTCGCGGAGCAGGTCCAGATAGGGTGGCTGTGCCAATACCGGCTCGGACAGGCTGATCTTGAGTACGAAAAGGAACGGCAACAGGAAGAACAGCGCCAGCCAGAACCAGGGGATGGCGATGATCAGGTTGCGCGCCGGTGGCAAGTGCCGTTTCAGCTTCATTCCGTCAGCACCCCGCAGCTGTTGGCCGACCAGCCCAGCAGTACCTCTTCGTCCCAGGTCAGTGGCTGCTCGGCCAGTGCCTGCACGTTGGACTGGGTGAACTGCACTCGCTTACCGCCAGCCAGCTCCACATGGTAGATCGATACGTCGCCCAGATAGGCGATCTCTTTGATGATTCCACGCAGTTGGTTGGGTGCATCGGCATCCAGCTGACTCAGGACCCGAACTTTTTCAGGACGCAGCGCGACCGTCACGGCCATTCCAGGTACCAGTGGCTGACTGTGGCGTACCAGCAGCTGAGAGTCGGCCTCGTCACACTGCACAATCACCTGATCGTCGTCCTGTTGCACCACGTAACCGTCAAACAGATTGACCGACCCAATGAAGCTGGCGACATAACGGGTGGACGGAAACTCATACAGACGTCGAGGCGGGTCGACCTGTTCTGTGCGCCCTTCATGCAACAGCGCGATGCGCGAGGACATGGTCATCGCCTCTTCCTGATCGTGGGTCACCACGATAAAGGTGATGCCGAGGCGTTCCTGAATGTTGACCAACTCAAACTGGGTTTGCTCACGCAGTTTCTTGTCCAGCGCCCCCAGCGGCTCGTCCAGCAGCAGAATCTTCGGGTGTTTGGCCAATGCGCGGGCCAGCGCCACACGTTGGCGTTGGCCGCCGGAGAGCTGATGCGGTTTGCGTTGAGCCAGCTTCTCGATCTGAACCAGTGCAAGCATTTCGGCGACACGAGCCTGACGCTCGGCCTTGGGCATGCCTTCCTGCTTCAGGCCGAAGGCGATGTTGTCTGCCACGGTCATGTGCGGAAACAGGGCGTAGGACTGGAACATCATGTTCACCGGTCGCTCGTATGGAGGCACATCAGTGACATCCTGACCGTCGATGAAAATGCGACCGCTGGTCGGGGTCTCGAAGCCGGCCAGCATGCGCAGCAGGGTGGTTTTGCCGCAGCCTGAGGGGCCAAGCAGAGAAAAGAACTCACCCTGATGAATGTGTAGGCTGACATCGTCGACCGCATAGAATGAGCCGAAGCGTTTGGTGAGGTTTTCGATTCGAACCAGAGGCTCCCCTTCGGGGGCCTGCCAGGGCTCTTCGGGTTTGAACTGGCGCAGTGTTGCCATCAGTGGTGGGTACTCCCGATAAAAAAGATGCCCCTGATTTCAGGGGCATCTCAGGTTCAGGTGATCGACTGGGTTCAGCGGCCGGTTTTGACTCGGGTCCAGCTACGGTTCATGTCGCGAATCTGGCGTTCTGTCGGCGTTTTCAGCACGATCAGCTTTTCACGCGTTTCCTGCGGCGGATAGATCCCGGCATCGTTGCGGATCTCTTCGTCGATCAGTTCGGTAGCCGCCACATTGGCGTTGGCGTAGGCCACATAGTTGGTGATCGGTGCGATGACGTCCGGCTGCAGCAGGAAGTTGATGAACTGGTGCGCGGCTTCCGGGTGCGGTGCATCCACCGGAATCACCATCACATCGGTCCAGACCACAGCACCTTCGGAGGGTACAGCATAGGCCACTTCAACCCCGTTGCCGGCTTCGGCCGCACGGTCACGGGCCTGCAGAATGTCACCGGAGTAGCCATGCGCGACACAGATATCGCCATTTGCCAGGTCGTTGATGTACTGCGAGCTGTGGAAGTAACGAATATTCGGACGTACGGCCATGACGGTTTCAGCTGCCTTTTCCAGTGCAGCCTTGCTGAAGTCGGTGGTATCCTCGCCCAGATAGGCACGTGCCGCGACAAATACTTCGGTCGCATCGTCCATCAGCGTCACGCCACAGCCGGCCAGTTTGGCTACGATTTCCGGATCAAACACCAGGCGCCAGGTATCCAGCGGCATGTCGTCTCCCAGAATTTCACGCACCTTCTTTACGTTGTAGCCAATGCCGGTGGTGCCCCACATATAAGGCACCAGATGTTGGTTATCCGGGTCGATGTCGGCCAGTGATTTCATGATGACCGGATCCAGGTTATTCAGATTGGTCAACTTATCTTTGTCCAGCTTCTGGTAAAGGCCTGCCTTGATGTGACGGTCGGCAAAAGGGCGTGCTGTCGGGAACGCCAAATCATAGCCGCTGCGACCTGCCAGCAGTTTGGCTTCAAGCACCTCGTTGGAATCGTAAACGTCATAGACGACCTTGATTCCGGTCTCCTGTTCGAACCGCGCCAGTGTGTCTTCAGCGATATAGTCAGACCAGTTGTATACGTTGAGTTCCTGCGCTGATGCGGCTCCCGCCAGCAACATGCCAGGGAGCAGTTTTCCGAGTTGCTTGAACACTTTTTTCATCGCCATGGGTCTCCGGCAACGCTGTGAATGGTGGAGGCTCAAGAGAGTCTCACGGTGTGTCCGGCAGCGAATGCAGCGGACGGATTCAAGCGTGAATATGGAACAAAAGACTGGCAAAAAAAAGTATTTTTTTGCAACTGCGGTTAAACAGGGCGGTTGAGCCTGATCAGTTTTATCAGTTGATCGCGTACAGCTGACTGAAGACGAGTGTGGTCTATAGTGAGACACACCACAGAAGGACAAGGAGAACGGGCATGTGTGATATCAAGGGGTGTGGCAATACGCATTCGGACAAGCCGCTGCCGCAGGCAACCGGTGAAGAGCGGCGCAATTTTCTCAAGGGCATGATGGCATTGCCCCTGGCGGTGGTGCTGGCGGATCCGTTACTGGCGCAAGCGGCAGGCAACCGGACTCGGTCGGTGCAGCTGGCACTGGGGGGGGGTGACAAGGTGCAGGCACACCTGGCCATGCCCGAGGGTGATGGGCCTTTTCCTGCGGTGGTGCTGATTCACGAATGGTGGGGGCTGAATGACCAGATCAAAGCGGTGGCGGCTGAGCTTTCCAATTTAGGCTTTATGGCGTTGGCGGTGGATCTTTATAAAGGCGGTGTGGCTGATACCCGTGAGGATGCAATGTCATTGATGCAGGCGGTCAATGAAGAAGAGGCAACAGATACACTGACCGGCTGGATCGACTGGCTGCGCCGGCACCAGAAGTGCAATGGCAAGGTCGCGACCATGGGCTGGTGTTTTGGTGGTGGCTGGTCGCTCAATGCGTCCATGGAAACTCCGGTTGACGCGACCATCATCTATTACGGCAACGTGACCCGGACGCCAAAACAGCTGTCACGGCTGCGGGGGCCGGTGTTGGGTCATTTCGGAACTCTAGACAAGAGCATCGATGAGGCGATGGTCGGTGGCTTCGAGAGCGCCATGGCTGAAGCCGGCAAGGCCGAGCAGCTGGACGTCTACTGGTATGTGGCGGACCATGCCTTTGCCAATCCCACCGGGGCCCGTTATGACGCCGATGATGCGGCCCTGGCATGGTCGCGTTCGGTCAGTTTCCTGTACCGACAGCTCGGTTGACGCAGCGTATCAGAACGGAAACAGCATTGGCGTCAGTATCAACGTGATTGCCAGTGCCAACAGCTGCAACGGAATACCCACCCGGGCGAAGTCTGCAAAGCGGTAGTTGCCCGGGGCTAGTACCAGAGTGTTGACCGGTGACGCGATGGGGGTGGCGAATGCGGTCGAGGCTGCAATAGCCACGGTCATCATCACCGGTTCCGGGTTGACGCCGGTCAGCTGGGCGGTGGTGATGGCGATGGGTGCCAGCAGGACCGTAGTGGCAGTATTGGAGATGAATTGACTTAGCAAGGAGGTCAGCATGAAAAGGCTGGCACAGAGAACCAGCGGACTGCTGTCGCCGACCAGGCTGACGAGGTGTTCAACTACCCAGGCCAGGGCGCCGCTGCGTTCCATCGCCAGTGCCAGCGGTAGCATGCCAGCGATTAAGATCAGGCTGGTGGCGTTGAGTGAGCGGTAAGATTCCTGCAGTGATACGCAACCGGTGAGGATCATCGCTAGCGCTGCCAGCAGAATGGCGGACAGGTTGTCCAGCCAGCCCGTGGTCATGCAGACCAGCATTGCCAGCAGAATAATCAGAGCAACCGGTCCACGGTTGCCGTGGGTGGGGATCTCTTCCAGCTCGGCAGGTGTCTGCAATACCACCAGCTCGCGTGAACCCTGCAGGCTGCGGATCTGCTCCCAGCTGCCGGCCAGCAGCAGGGTGTCGCCGGGTGTGAGTTGAGTTTCGGTAAAACTTGTATCCATGGCTGCCTGGTCTCGGCGGATACCCAACACGCTCAGTCCATAGCGCTCGCGAAAATGTCCTTCCTTTATTGAACGATCACACAGCGGTGACTCAGGGGGCAGCAGTACTTCGGCCATACCGAACTGACGTTCCAGCTGACTTATCTCCCGCGCCGGAAAGCCCATCCGCTTCAACTTCAGTGTTTCGCACAGGTGTTCCAGCCGTGCTTCGTCGGCATATACGATCAACTGATCCTGATACTGCATGCGGGTGTTGCTCAGTACCGGCACTAAACTGGAGAGCAGCCCGCCACTGCGGGAGATGGCGATCACGGTGACATCATATTCAGTGCGCAGTGCCGCTTCGGCCGGTGTTTTCTGTGCCAATGGGCTGCCGGGTGTGATCATCAGCTTGTGTAGCTGACGACTCAGGGCATAACGGCCGCTGATGGCGGCGACGCCCGGCGCGGTGTTTTCCGCCAGTTGCTGCGCTCGCTCGGGCAGCAGTTTGCGGGCCACCAGAATCAGATAGCCCATGCCTGCAATCAGAATGGCCAGCCCCAATGGGGTAAAGTCAAAGAAGCCAAACGGCTCAAGGCCTGCGCTGCGCATCTGGCTGCTGACGATGATATTGGGTGGAGTACCGATCAGTGTCAGCATGCCACCAATAAGAGCGGCAAAGGCTAGCGGCATCATCAACTGTGAGGGTTGCATGCCGGAGCGGCGTGCCATGCTCAGTACCACAGGAATCAACAGTGCAACGGCACCAGTGGAACTCATGAATGCGGACAGCAGCGCCACCACAGGTAACAGGAATAGCAGAAGTCGGGTTTCGCTGCTGCCGCCCATGCGCAGCAGCCAGTTACCTGCGGCAGCGGCGATGCCGGTGCGAAACAGCGCTTCACCGACCACAAACAGGGCGGCGATCATGATCACCACCGGCTCACCGAAGCCGGCTACTGCTTCCGCAGGCGTGATGATGCCGGAGAGTGCCAGCGTAACCACAACCATCAGTGCAACCAGATCCATGCGGATACGATCACTGACAAACAGGGCGATGGTAATGCCGAGGGTGGCAAACACAAACAGCATGTCGGGTGTCATCGAGCGGGGCCCTCTTTGAAAGTTCAGCCGGCAGTGTAGGGATTAATCCGTGACAGGGCCATTATCCAACAATGACCAGAACGCCCGGATCAGCGGGGAGCGAAGCTTGCGCTCCAGTGCAAACAGGCCGATCTCGTAGGGCTCCAGTGCCGGTGATACCGGCAACACCCGTACCCGATCTGCCAGGGGGCTGTTGTCCAGCACGATCTGGGGTACCACTCCGATGCCGAAACCCAGACTGACCATGCTGACGATCGCTTCGTTGCCGGCGACCTGGGCATAAATGCGCGGCTGGATATGACGTTGGATGAACCATTGATTGACGCGATCACGTGAGATACCGCTTTCGGGCAGAATCATCGGCTGGCGGCTCCACTGTGCTTCACTGCCGAGGGTGTCGCTCGACTCGCTGGCAGGGGCGATGAACAGCAGCGGGGTGCGGTCGATGGGGCGAAAGGCCACCCCGGTGGGCAGGTGAGCGGGGCGGGCGGCGATGGAGATCTCTTCACGACCGCTCTGCACCCGGGCGATCGCATGCTCGGGGTCGCCGGTATGCAGCTTGATCTCGACACGTGGATACAACTGGCGAAACCGGCTCAGCAGTGAATACAAAAAGCTGTAACTGGCAGTGACCGAGCAGTATACGCTGATCTCGCCCTGCAGCTCGCTGGCGCTTTCCAGCAGCGAGTGTCGTACCTGTTCCCACTGTTGCAGCGCTTCGCGGGCGTACTGGGCGAAACGCATTCCCTCGGGCGTGAGTTGGACGCTGCGGTTGTCACGCAGGAAAAGTTCAACGCCCAGCGAGTCCTCCAACTGCTTGATGGCGCGACTCAGGGTTGAGGGGCTGACATGGCAGGCTTCACTGCTGCGACCGAAGTGCAGGGTATCGGCCAAACTCAGAAACAGGCGCAGGGTACGGGTATCCATTATGTTTCTTAGAATGAAATATGATGTTGCAAATATATCATTTTACGCAATGATTCCTATCCCTTAATGTAGACGCCATTGCTATAGTCATCACGGCTATATGCACCCAATCACTCCATTCAAGTCAAAGGATCAGAACCATGCAGGTTTATTACGATAAAGACTGTGATCTCTCCATCATCCAGGGCAAGAAAGTTGCCATCATCGGTTACGGCTCTCAGGGCCACGCCCATGCGTGCAACCTGCACGATTCCGGCGTTGATGTAACTGTTGGTCTGCGTGCCGGCTCTTCTTCCCGTGCCAAGGCTGAAGCTCACGGTCTGAAAGTGGCTGACGTGGCTGACGCCGTTGCCGCTGCCGATCTGGTGATGATCCTGACTCCGGACGAATTCCAGGGCCAGCTGTACAAGGCCGAGATCGAGCCGAACATCAAGCAGGGCGCTACTCTGGCCTTCGCTCACGGCTTCTCCATCCACTACAACCAGATCGAGCCGCGCAAGGATCTGGACGTGATCATGATCGCGCCGAAGGCACCGGGTCACACCGTGCGTAACGAATTCGTCAAGGGCGGCGGTATCCCTGACCTGATCGCGATCTTCCAGGATGCGTCCGGCAACGCCAAGAATGTTGCTCTGTCTTACGCTTCAGGCGTGGGCGGCGGTCGTACCGGCATCATCGAAACCACTTTCAAGGACGAGACTGAAACCGACCTGTTCGGTGAACAGGCTGTTCTGTGTGGCGGCTGTGTTGAGCTGGTCAAGGCCGGTTTCGAAACCCTGGTTGAAGCCGGTTATGCACCGGAAATGGCCTACTTCGAATGTCTGCACGAACTGAAACTGATCGTGGACCTGATGTACGAAGGCGGCATCGCCAACATGAACTACTCTATCTCCAACAATGCCGAGTACGGTGAATACGTAACCGGCCCTGAGGTGATCAACGAAGAATCACGTCAGGCGATGCGTAACGCACTGAAGCGCATACAGGATGGTGAGTACGCCAAGATGTTCATCAGCGAAGGCGCGACCAACTACCCGTCAATGACAGCCCGTCGTCGCAATAACGCCGCGCACCCGATCGAACAGACCGGTGAGAAACTGCGTGCAATGATGCCGTGGATCGCTGCCAACAAGCTGGTCGACAAGGAAAAGAACTGATCCCGCATTTAGTTGTGTGATTAGATTAACTGCCGGGCTTTGCCCGGCAGTTTCGTTTCGGCGCTGCGGTGCACATCAACGGTGCTGCTTGCACCGGTTTGACGCAAAAGCTGAACCGTCTTTTCTTCCTTCTGCTGCAATATCCCTGTCATCCTTGATAACCATAATTCCCGCAGGGTTTTGGCACGGCATCTGCTTGTGTCACCCATGCGTAATAAAGTGACAGGCCCAGCCTGGCTTGGGCTTTGTTCGTATTACGCCAAAGTATTAGAGGAAGAACCACTTTTCTTGATCCAGGTCGTGAAGTGGATTCCGGAAACTTGAACTCCGGTATGGGCGTGCTATGAATGGCTTCACTAATAAAAATAAAACGCTTGGTAGTGCGCCCCGGCCCTTAGGCTGTAACCGGATGTGCTTGTGCTACCAACAGTCAAGGATGCGTCCATCATGAGTAATGTCGATTTTTCCGTTCTGTGTGAGCAGGCGAAGGCCTATGCCGGGTTTGAGCCGCAAGATGAACTGATCCTGGTTCAGGAGGCCTCCAGGCTACAGCCACACTTCTCCGCCATCACCGATGCCTTTTACGCCGAGTTGCAAACCATTCCAGAAGCCCTGCCATTTCTGGAGGGGCGTGTCGATACTTTGAAAACCACCCATACTGCATGGCTCAGCAAGGTTTTTACCGGCCCTTACGATGCCGATTTTGCTGCCTATATGCACCATGTTGGCGTGGTGCATGTGCAGGTGAAGCTGCCTGAGAAGTTCATGACCAGTGGTATCGGACTGATCAACAAACACCTCATTCCGTTGTTGCCTGAAATCTATGCCAATGATGTGGGTAAAATCGGTCAGGTACTCAAGGCGCTCAACGCCGCTACCAGTTTTTGCCTGTTGATCATGCTGGAATCCTACCGTGGCCATGAACTGGAGCGTTTCATGGAGGTAACCGGCATCAGTCGAGTGCTCTACAATAATTTGGCGGCCGCCTATCGCAGCCATCATGGCCATGCGGCCTGAGTTGAATCGAACTCCCCCTGTACCCGTCACCCGGCGCCTGTATTCATCCACCGCTGGGTGACTCTTAAGTGATAGACGTTTCGAACCATAACAAGTCAAAATCAGTCTTTTCTGGAAAGGGCTCTGCCACTGTGTGCAGGGTCCATTGCAAGGATGTGTTTAATGCGACAAATCGATTTTTCCCACCTGAATCAACAGGCCAAGCTGTTTGCCGGTTTTGATGCTCAGGATGAGCATGAATTATCACGTGCCCT
This sequence comes from Marinobacterium sp. MBR-111, assembly GCF_040547585.1. Classification (NCBI taxonomy): domain Bacteria; kingdom Pseudomonadati; phylum Pseudomonadota; class Gammaproteobacteria; order Oceanospirillales; family Oceanospirillaceae; genus Marinobacterium; species Marinobacterium sp. MBR-111. The sequence continues at coordinate 11,060 of NZ_JBEPQA010000029.1, read as the reverse complement.
GCCTCAATTGATGACAGAGCTGGACTCTGTGACGGATGCCTTTTATGCGGAACTGGCCGGGATTCCCGAAGCAATGCCCTTCCTTGAGGGGCGACTGGATGCGCTGAAAGCGACTCATCGGAAGTGGCTTGAAAAGATATTTACTGGTCCCTATGACGATGAATTTGCCGCATACATGCATAAAGTGGGTGTTGTGCATGTACAGGTGCGCCTGCCTGAGCGCTTCATGGCCAGTGGCATTGGATTGATCAGCAAACACCTTATTCCTGTACTGGCACAGCAGTTCCGTGATGACCCGGAACGCTTGGGTACACTGATGAAAGCCGTGAACGGTGTTACGGTGTACTGCCTGATCATCATGCAGGTTTCCTATCGCGAACACGAACTGGAACGGTTTATGGATGTGACCGGGATCAGCGAAGCGCTCTATGCCAACCTGTCGGCAGCCTATCGTAAGAAAACAGGTGTGTCGTCAGACTGAGTCAAAGCGACATGCAATTGAGGCATTGATTGTTCTCTTTAAATAACAGTGGCTTGTGTTAGTTTAGCAAACCTTGATATTTGTGGTTGGAGTGAGAAAATAGCGCCCCTTTCGAGGGTCGCCGGGAGTGACCCTGAGCCAACACATGCAAGGATGTACCTGATGAGCCAGACAGATTTTGCCACCCTGTGCCAGCGTGGGAAGCTGAATTCCGGGTTTGATTCTGAAGACGAAAAGCTGCTGCTTCAGGAGGGAGGTAGGCTGCTTCCCTATTTGGCGGAGGTGACCGAAAAATTCTATGACGAATTGCAGCAGATACCGGCGGCAGTGCCTTATCTTGAAGGGCGCGTCGAAGGGCTTAAGGCGACTCACTTGGCCTGGCTGCAAACCATTTTCAGTGGTCCCTACGATGCGAATTTTGCCGCCAGTATGCACAAGGTGGGGGAGGTACATGTCCAGGTCAAGTTACCGGTCGAGTTCATGGCCAGTGGTACCCTGCTGATCAAGAAACATCTGGTACCGATCCTGACACAGGTTTATGCCGGTGATGCCCTGCGTATGGGGTTGATGATGAAAGCGGTTAACGGTGTAACGGGGTTCTGCCTGATCATTATGCAGGAGTCCTATCAGAGCTCCTTGCTGGCACAGGAATTGGATAAATTCATGGCGATTACCGGTATCAGCCGGGCGCTGTTTAATAATCTTGCCAATGCCTACAAGGATGATGGTGGGACTGGGATGGTCTGATCTTCTCGGAGCGTTGGGTTTGGCCCTTGCTGTCGGGTAGAATGAGGCTTCCGGTTACACCAAAGAGGCAGCTTTGAATGAGTGATCAGCAACAATCGCCGAGAGATGAGAGTGAGCATCAAGACAACAGTGCCCAGCGTCACCGTGGTGTTTACCTGTTGCCAAACCTGTTTACCACCGGCGCCCTGTTTTCGGGTTTTTATGCCATCGTTGCTGGGATGAACGGACAGTTCATACCTGCTTCCATTGCCATATTTGTTTCCATGCTGCTTGATGGGCTGGATGGACGAGTGGCTCGCATGACCAATACTCAAAGCGCATTCGGTGCCGAATATGACTCGCTGGCCGACATGGTCTCCTTTGGAGTGGCGCCGGCGCTGGTAGCGTATAACTGGTTGCTGTTCGATCTTGGCAAATTGGGCTTTTTTGCCGCGTTCGTATTTGCGGCGGGTGGTGCATTGCGGCTGGCGCGTTTCAATACTCAGATCGGTTCGGTCGACAAGCGCTATTTCATCGGTTTGCCAAGTCCTGCTGCGGCAGCGGTCGTGGCTGGGCTTGTCTGGACGTGTGCTGAATACGAGCTCGACATGAGTGGTACCGCCTATCTGGTGGCGTTCTATGTGGCGCTGTGCGGTGTATTGATGGTCAGTAACGTGCTGTATTACAGCTTCAAGGATATTGACTTCAAGGGCAAGGTACCGTTCTGGATTCTGGCGGTGATCGCGCTGGTTCTGGGGGTCATTTCGATCAGTACTTCTACTTTCCTCTGGTTGCTGTTCCTGCTGTATGCCCTTTCTGGACCACTGCTGTGGTGCTGGCGCCGCTTTAAACATCGCCACTGATTCTTAAAACGGGCTTCGGCCCGTTTTTGCCATCTGCTCTTCACCATCACTGGCCGTTTGGTGTGTTTGTCAGCTATACCTCAATTGAGGTGATTACCATGGCAAACAAGCCTGATTGGCTGCAGGCGTTGCTGAGCGTGCTGGCAGCCTTCTTTGGTGTGCAGTCTGAACGTAATCGTGAGCATGATTTCAGCCAGGGGCGCCCGCTGCATTATGTCCTGGCGGGCCTGCTCTTGGCGCTGGTGTTTGTGCTGGGTGTGATCCTGCTGGTGTGGTGGGTGCTCAGTCTGGCGGGTGTTTGACTCAGATCATTGCGCTTGCGCTTTTTTCAGGGCTGCTATACTCCAGATACCGGATCGCCTGTCGGACAGCATTGTGAGCCTGGCCGCAGGCCAAGACGGGGAGGCCTGGAGATGGGACTTAGAATAATAAAAACCATCGGCTCAGGGGTTGGATTGGCGCTGCTGGCACCTGCATCTTTGCGTGCGGAATGGGGCTTCAATCTGACACCCGGTGTCACGGATGTCAGCCGTTCGGTATATGACCTTCACATGACAATCTTCTGGATCTGTGTCGCCATAGCACTGGTGGTGTTTGGTGTCATGTTCTGGTCGATCTTTCATCACCGCAAGTCGCGAGGGGCCAAGGCCCACCACTTTCATGAAAATACACTGGTTGAAGTAATCTGGACGTTGATACCGGTACTGATACTGGTTGGTATGGCTGTTCCTGCAACTGCCACCCTGATCAAAATGTACGATCCGTCCGAAGCTGAACTGGATGTGCAGATTACCGGCTATCAGTGGAAGTGGCGTTACGACTATCTGGATCATGAGCTGAGCTTCTTCAGCAACATGTCGACCCCGCGTGAACAGATAACCAATGTCGCTGAGAAGCAGGAAAACTATCTGCTTGAGGTGGACCGTCACCTTGTGTTGCCGGTGGGTACCAAGATCCGATTTCTGCTGACCGCCAACGATGTTATCCACAGCTGGTGGGTGCCTGCGTTGGCCGTCAAGAAGGATGCCATTCCCGGTTTTATCAATGAGGCCTGGACCATCATTGATGAGCCGGGTATCTACCGGGGGCAGTGTGCCGAGCTTTGTGGGCAGGATCATGGCTTCATGCCAATAGTGGTCGAAGCGGTCAGCAAAGAAGACTTTGATGTCTGGCTGATGGCGGCTCGGGCAGAAAAAGAGGCTCAGGTTCAGGCTGCTGAGCGCAGCTGGACACTGGATGAGTTGATGCAGCAGGGCGAGCAGGTGTATCTGCAGGCCTGCGCGGCCTGTCACCTGCCGAGCGGTGAGGGGGTGCCGGGTGCTTTCCCTGCCCTGAAGGGCAGTCCAGTCGCATTGGGTGATGTGTCTGCACATATCGATATCGTACTGAACGGCAAGGCGGGTACCGCCATGCAGGCGTTTCGTGATCAGCTCAGCACCGTTCAACTGGCCGCTGTGATCACCTATGAGCGTAATGCCTGGGGCAACAGCTTGGGTGAGGCGGTATCACCGGCTCAGATCTCGCGCTTGTTGCAGTCGGCCGATGGGGAGGGTGAGCAATGAGTACGCTGGATACCACTCTGGAAACGCATTCAGATGAGCATCATGGCCCCGCCAATGGTCTCGGGCGCTGGTTGTTTACCACCAACCATAAAGATATCGGCTCCATGTACCTCTGGTTCAGCCTCTTGATGTTTCTGGTGGGTGGCTCCATGGCGCTGATGATCCGCGCCGAACTGTTCCAGCCGGGGCTGCAACTGGTGGAACCGGGCTTCTTCAATCAGATGACCACCATGCACGGGCTGATCATGGTGTTTGGGGCGGTGATGCCGGCGTTTGTGGGGCTGGCCAACTGGATGATACCGATGATGATCGGTGCCCCGGACATGGCGCTGCCGCGAATGAATAACTGGAGCTTCTGGATCCTGCCATTTGCTTTCGCCATGCTTATCTCGACCCTGTTTATGACGGGAGGGGCGCCAAACTTCGGCTGGACCTTCTATGCACCACTGTCGACGACCTATGCCCCGCCGAGCGTGACCTACTTCATCTTCGCCATTCACATGATGGGAATCAGTTCGATCATGGGCGCGATTAACATCATTGCGACGATTCTCAACATGCGGGCACCGGGCATGACGATGATGAAACTGCCACTGTTCTGTTGGACCTGGTTGATCACCGCTTTCCTGCTGATTGCGGTCATGCCGGTGCTGGCGGGGGTGGTAACCATGATGTTGATGGATATCCATTTTGGCACCAGTTTCTTTGATGCTGGTGGCGGTGGGGATCCGGTGCTGTTTCAGCATGTGTTCTGGTTCTTCGGTCATCCCGAGGTCTACATCATGATTTTGCCGGCCTTCGGCATTATCAGCCAGATCATTCCCGCCTTTGCTCGCAAGCGTCTGTTTGGCTACGCCTCCATGGTATATGCCACCGCTTCGATCGCGATACTGTCGTTTCTGGTTTGGGCGCACCACATGTTCACGGTCGGTATTCCGCTGGCCGGTGAACTGTTCTTCATGTATGCCACCATGTTGATCGCAGTGCCTACCGGGGTGAAGGTGTTTAATTGGGTGGCTACCATGTTCCGCGGCTCGATGACCTTCGAAACGCCAATGCTGTTTGCGCTGGCATTTGTAGTGCTGTTTACCATCGGCGGTTTTTCGGGGCTGATGCTGGCGATCGCACCGGTGGATTTCCAGTACCACGATACCTACTTTGTGGTGGCTCACTTCCATTATGTGCTGGTACCGGGGGCCGTTTTTGCCATTATGGCAGGTGTCTACTACTGGTTGCCGAAGTGGACTGGTCACATGCTGGATGAGCGCATGGGTCGGTTTCACTTCTGGCTGAGCTTCATTGGCGTCAATATCACCTTCTTTCCCATGCACTTCATCGGGCTGGCCGGCATGCCACGCCGCATACCGGATTACGCACTGCAGTTTGCCGACTTCAATATGGTGGCCTCGGTGGGTGCCTTTCTGTTTGGCCTGTCACAGTTGATCTTTGTCTGGAACGTGATCGCCTGTGTACGCGGTGGCCGCAAGGCTGAAGCCAGAGCCTGGGAAGGTGCCGAAGGGCTGGAGTGGGAAGTGCCATCACCGGCGCCTTACCATACCTTTGCCGAGCCGCCGAAACTGCCGGAGTCTCTGCGATGAGCCCGCAAGCAGCCAATCGCAGGCTGGTAAAGCGGCTGGTATTGGGTTGTGTGCTGATGTTCGGTTTTGGCTTCGCGCTGGTCCCTTTGTATGACGTGTTTTGTGAAGTGACGGGGCTAAACGGAAAAATTACCAATACCGGCCCGGTTGCGGCATCGGAGGCGGATACCAGTCGAGAGATCAGGGTGAGATTGATTGCGGTTCATAACGAGGCAATGCCCTGGAAATTCGGGCCGCAGCAGAATCTGATTCTCACCCACCCGGGAGAGATGAAGCAGACAGCTTTTATGGCAACCAACCCGACCGGCCGGCGTATGGTGGCGCAAGCTATTCCGTCGGTTGCTCCTGCAGAGGCTGCGCGCTATCTGCATAAGGTGAACTGCTTCTGTTTTGAGCAGCAGGTCCTTCAGTCTGGTGAATCGGTCGAAATGCCGCTGCTGTTTGTGGTCGACAGGAACCTGCCGGAGCATATCCGCTCGCTGACCTTGTCCTACACCCTGTTTGATATCTCGCCGGAGATTTCATCAACAGAGCAGGTTGAAAAGGAGCAATCGTTATGAGCAGTTCAACCTATTATGTGCCTGAGCAAAGTCGCTGGCCGATTTTGGCATCCATTGCACTTTTCCTGTTGGCCTATGGTGCCGGTACCCTGATGAATGCGCTGAGTGCGCAGCAGGGAGGCGGGCTTGGCGTCGTGCTGTTGTTGGCGGGGGCGTTGATGATGGGGCTGATTCTGGTGGGCTGGTTCGGCAATGTGATTCATGAAAGCCGCAGCGGGCTGTATTCTGAGCAGATGGACCGTTCCTTTCGCTGGGGGATGAGCTGGTTCATCTTCTCGGAAGTGATGTTCTTTGCCGCTTTTTTTGGCGCTCTTTTCTACGTGCGTGTACTGGCGCTTCCCTGGTTGGGAGGTGAAGGTGACAAGGGGGTAACCGAGCTGCTCTGGCCCGGGTTTGTGGCAGAGTGGCCCCTGCTCAACCCACCTGACAGTGCGCGTTACCCCGGACCTGAAGCTGTCATCAGCCCCTGGCACATACCGTTGCTCAATACCTGCCTGCTGGTGACGTCCAGCCTTACTCTGACACTGGCACACAAGGCCCTGTTGCAAGACGAGCTGATTATGGTGCGCCGCTGGATGGCGCTGACAGTTCTGTTGGGTCTGATTTTTATCGGCTTCCAGGCTTATGAATATGTGCATGCGTATCAGGAGTTGGGACTGACGCTGCAGTCCGGTGTTTACGGTGCCACCTTCTTTATTCTGACCGGCTTCCACGGTCTGCATGTCACCTTGGGTACGCTGATGTTGATGATCATTCTGGGGCGCGTGGTATTGGGTCATTTCAGCTCACGCCAGCACTTCGGTTTTGAAGCGGTGGCCTGGTATTGGCATTTTGTGGATGTGGTCTGGATTGGGCTGTTCCTGTTTGTGTATGTGCTCTGAGCTCTGCCAGGGAGCATGTGAGCGAAGGCGACCGCTGCTGAAACCGTATACCAGAAGCAGTATCAGCAATACGCTGAAAATGACACGCCAAAGCAGGCGATTGGCCGTGGTGCCATCGGCTGAAGGTCGTCGAAGCAGAGACCAAAGACTGCTGAACAGTGCGATCAATATGGCAATAAACAGCAGGACGATCAGAAGATGCAGCATGGAAATTTCCTTATGTCTGATCAACCAAGTAAAGCGGATAGCCCCGTTGCATTCAAATATCTGCGCTGGCTGTTGGCGCTGCTCGGTGTTCCGTTGCTGTTTGGTTTGGGCTACTGGCAGCTGCAGCGTGCCGAACAAAAGCAGATTTGGCTTGATCAGCAGGCCGTTGAGCCGATGACGCGTGCAGCCACTGCGCTCAGGCAGCTTGAGCGCCAGGCATGGGTGCCGGTACGACTGGAGGTTGAGCTGTTGCCATATCGTATTTTTCTGCTGGATAACCGTACCCTTAATGGGCGCGTGGGCTACGAAGTAATCGTTCCGATGCGCGTCGATGAGGGCTCCTTCTGGCTGGCCAGTTTGGGGTGGGTTGAAGCACCATCACACCGAGACCGGTTGCCTGCCTTGCAACTTGAACAACAACGCATACAGGTCGATGGGATGCTGGCTCATCCAACCGGGTCGATGACGCTGGCAGACCTGCCCGCTGAAGTAGGCTGGCCACGACGAATTCAATCCGTCGATCTGGAGCAGATCAGACAGGCTTTGGAGATGGAAGTTGAGGCGGTCATGCTGCACCTCAAGACGCCAATGAGTGATCAAATCACGCCGAGGAGTGCTATGCATCAAGGAGTCAGTCCACAGCGGCATCAGGGCTATGCAGTGCAATGGTTTGCGCTGGCCATCACATTGTTGCTTTGGCTGTTCTGGGCGGCTCGACATGGCAGGAGGCAGGGCGATGGCAAGTAATAGGTGCATTTTCTGGGCTATATGGGCATTGGGCATGTTGCCAGTGTTGCTGGCCGTGGCGGTATATACCACAGGCGTCGGTATACCGAATGAACAGGTGAATACTGGCAGGTTGTTGCAGCCGGCAGTGCCGCTGCAGCAATGGGGCGGGCAGGCTGACCGCTTTACGCGTCATTGGTCGTTGCTGCTGGTGCACCGGGGTGGGTGTGACCATGGATGCTTGCGGCAGGAGGAAAGGCTTAAACGTATACATGATGCTTTGGGTCGGGATGCTGATCGCTTTCGGGTAAGAATGGAGGCTTCAGACGCATTGGCGCCAGGTGTTTGGGTTGTTGATCCGTTGGGCAACTTGGTACTGCATTACAGACAAGCCTATGAGGGCAAGGCAGTGCTGACTGATTTGCGACGACTGCTGAAAGCATCGAGGCTTGGATGAGTGCGCTGAAACTGGTAAGAGGCGCGATAGTACTGGCGTTGATTGTTGTGCTGCTGGGCGGCTGGACACGGTTGAATGGCGCAGGCCTTGGCTGTCCCGACTGGCCGGGATGTTATGGAACGTGGGTGTTGCCATCAGATCATGTTGAGCTGGCTCAGGGCTATCCAGGAGTTGTGATTGATCTACGCAAAGGCTGGATCGAAATGATACATCGGTATGCGGCCGCTTGTCTGGGCCTCGTTGTACTGGTCTTGGCTGTAATGGCGCTGAGAAATCGCACGGTGACAGGGTATCCGTCGAAGCTGTCGCTGCTGTTGCTGGGGCTTGTGGTATTGCAGGGGCTGTTTGGAATGTGGACGGTTACTTTGAAGCTGTTACCGGTCATAGTGACGCTGCACCTGATGGGTGGTCTTGCGACATTGACGCTGCTGGTACTGCTGGAACAACGATTGAAGCATTTTTACAGCCCACAAGCTCAACCAAAAGGGGGCTATGTGGGAACACGCATACTGCTGTTCTGCCTGTTCCTGCAGCTGTTGTTAGGTGGCTGGACCAGTACCAACTATGCCGGCTGGGCCTGCAGCGACTGGCTGTTGTGCAATGCAGATGAAACAGTTGGATACGACTTTTCAACCGGGCTTAATCCTTTCATGGCCATAGGGCCAAACTACGAAGGTGGGTTACTGGATGCTCCGGCAAGGGCGGCCATTCAGGTCTCTCATCGTTTGGGGGCGTTACTGCTTATAGTGGTGTCGTGTTGGGTTGCGCTGTCGTTGTGGCAAAGGAGGTATCTGCGCTTTCATATCACGTTGTTTATGGCTGCGCTGGGTGTGCAGGCGCTGCTGGGTATTGCCAATATTGTATGGATGTTGCCACTCGGGCTGGCAGTTGCACATCACGCGGTAGCCGTGTTGCTGTTGTTGCTGGCGCTGAATCTGCACGACCGGGCGAGAAGTCCGGTAATGGAGGCAAGTCATGAGTATCGTGTCGTTTGCGGGTAATACCGTTTCAGATGCTGGCTGGAGAGACTATCTGGCGCTATGCAAGCTGAAAGTTGTCGCCGTAATGTTGCTGACATTGGTGGTTGGTTTCTGTCTGGCTGAACCCGGAATGCCATCGCTGCCATTGCTGCTGATAACCAGTATAGGAGTCGGGCTAGCCGCAGCCTCGGCAGCGGCGGTCAACCATGTTCTGGATCACAATATCGATCGTTGTATGGCAAGGACCGCGCGACGACCGCTACCGCAGGGGCGAGTCAGTCCGGGTAATGCACTGCTGTTCGCTGCGGTTATTGGCTGCATCGGGCTGTTACTGCTGGCCACATTGGTGAACCCTCTTACGGCGGGTCTGACACTGGCATCACTTATCGGCTATGCCATTGTATATACAGCTGTTCTGAAACGAGCCACACCGCAGAATATTGTGATTGGTGGAGTTGCGGGTGCGGCTCCACCGTTGCTGGGTTGGACGGCCGTAACAGGCTCGCTGGACTCGCAGGCATTATTGCTGATGCTGATTATTTTTGCCTGGACACCACCTCATTTCTGGGCGCTGTGTATTGCTAGAAAGGATGACTATGCTCGTGCCGGAGTGCCGATGCTCCCCAATACCCATGGTGAGTCCTATACGCGGCTGCAAATTCTGCTGTACACAATACTCACAACAGTGGTGACATTGCTGCCGTTTATTAATGGTATGAGCGGACTTATCTATCTGGCAGGGGTCAGTATCATCAACTACCGCTTCATTGCCTGGGCTGTACGATTGAATATTTCACGTAAGCCGGGCGATCCGATGAAAATGTTTCGTTACAGCATTGTGTACATCATGTGGCTGTTTGCCATACTGCTTGTAGACCATTATTGGCAGCTATTCGTATAAACGGTTGTGGAGAAAGTAACGCGAACGGATTCGGGCTGAATCAATACAATAAAAATTGTAGCCCGGGGCCAACCCGGACTGCGAGGAGGATAGTGATATGTTCCTGCAGCACATGATGGGGGTGTTCTATCACCCGAAGCAGGAGTGGCGCTCGATACGCAAAGAGCATTACTCGGCGATGCATGTATTTCTTGCCCAAATAAGTGTACTGGCAGCAATACCTGCCGTGTCACTTTTCATTGGTACCACTCAAGTTGGCTGGAGTCTGGGAGGGTCAGAGTTTGTCAAATTGAGTGTGGCCAGCGCGTTACCGGCAGCACTCGCGTTTTATGTGGCAATGTGGGTGGCTGTCGGTTTCATTGCCTGGTCCATTCACTGGATGGAGAAAACCTATGGTGGGAATGTCAGCTATGAAGAATGCCTGGTGCTGACAACCTTCACCGCTACACCTCTTTTTCTGTCGGGTCTTGCAGGCCTCTACCCGATGCTTTGGTTCAACGTGATTGTCGGCATGATGGCATTAGCCTATACAATCTATCTGTTATACACGGGCGTACCGGAAATCATGCAAATTCCTGAAGAGCGCGCATTTTTCTTTGCCACTTCAATTCTAACAGTTGGGGTCTGTGTGTTGGTCGGGCTGCTCGCGGCAACCGCCATTCTATGGGGCACGTTTGTGCCACTTACCTATACCGCCGGTTAGGACGCTTCCAGCACACATGAGCAACAGGCGCTCCGGCGCCTGTTGTTGTTTTGGGGTGGGGCAATGCCGGTTTTCATCTTTCTGAAACTTTTTTACAGACAGGTGTTGACTCCCTCAGTGGTGTCTGTAGAATTCGCCTCCTCGCTTGAGACGCCCCACCGGAAACGGTTCAGGGCAGACCGATTGAGCAAGTGGTAAGATGTTGAATTAAGTGGTTTTTTGGTTCATCATTGCGCTTCTTGAGTGACTGCCGAATCGTTGTTTGAGTGCTCAGCACTGAAACAGAAAACGAAAAAAACGGTTGACACTGAAACGGGTTTCGGTAGAATACGCGCCTCGCTTGAGACAACAGGTTGCACCGAACGGTGCGGTTGGCCAAGCCCGCTCTTTAACAAATTGATCAGGTAATATGTGT
>NZ_JBEPQA010000028.1:0-48044 GCF_040547585.1 Marinobacterium sp. MBR-111 | reverse complement strand
GTTGCAGCCGGTTAAAAAGGGTTAAAAGTGTTGAATTTCCGCCTCTGAGGCGGTAACAACGACATTTCAGAGCCTTGGATCGGACTTATTCGTAGTTTTGCTAGCACCCCGCGACAATACATGCTTCCTCATGCGCGAAATACCGGCGACAACGCTGCACTCCGGTTATGAGTTCGACTCTCTCCAGCTTGGACACTCCTCTGCAATAGGTCTACACCCAGGCCTGTTCTGACTGACACCGCAATCCATGAGAATAACTCATGGATTTATTATAAAAAATCAATATTTCTCATCTAAATACAGCTGTATAAATCTCACTTAATTCATTTGCTCCTGCTTCTTGGCTACGAACAAGCCCGAAAAGTGAACAGAGCGACAAAAGTCAGGCTTTATTTTAAGAATCGGAACACGAAATAATCATGAGTCATAACTTCACATACAGCATTAAAAAAATTCGGTTTGATCAACATTATCAACCATCAAGTGACACGCGTCTTACCACTAACTTTGCCAATCTGGCTCGCGGCGAAAAGCGGCAAGAAAACTTATACAGAACCATCAGCATGATCAATAATAGTTTTAACTCGCGTGTACACTGGGACAATCCCGGCGGTGATAGGTACTCAGTCGAGCTTGAAATTATTCATATCGATATTGATATCGAAGGAAATGGCAAAAGTTTTCCTACGATTGAATTTTTAAAAACTCATATTATCGATCATAAAAATAATAGACGTGTCGAAGGTATTGTTGGCAACAACTTCTCGTCCTATGTGCGCGACTATGATTTTAGTATCTTACTGCAAAATCACAACAAAGGAAGAAATCAATTTTCCGTTCCTGAAGGTTATGGTGATTTGCATGGGAAGATGTTTAAAGACTTTATTAACTCTTCTAGTTACAAAGATAATTTTAATAAACTTCCGGTTATATGCTTAAGCGTATCAGATAATAAAACCTATTATCGAACCAGCAATCAGCATCCTGTTTTAGGTGTTGAATACATGCCTAATGATTCATCTTTGACTGAAAGATATTTCAAAAAAATGGGCATGGAGGTACGCTATTTTATGCCGCCAAATAGTGTTGCGCCTTTCGCTTTTTACTTCTTTGGCGACTTGCTGAATGACTATACCAATTTAGAGCTAATCAGTACCCTCAGCATTATGGAGACCTTCCAGAAAATTTATCGGCCGGAAATCTATAATGCACACTCCGTTGCAGGCGAAGAGTATAAGCCAAGCTTGAAAAACGAGGACTACTCATTGACGCAAGTGATTTATGATCGAGAGGAACGCAACCTTTTGGCGGTAAAACAAGGCAAATGGTGCGAAGATAACTTCATTCAACGTTATCAACCTATCCTAGAAAAATGGGCTACAGAATTTGCCGCATAATTACTTATGCTACTGAATGGAATTTTTATGAATAAATTACTTCCCACATCCACCGCTGGAAGTTTGCCTAAACCTTCATGGTTAGCAGAACCTGAAAAACTCTGGTCTCCCTGGAAATTAGAAGGTGATGAACTCGCTAAAGGAAAGCAGGATGCACTGCGTGTTACCCTGCATGAGCAAAAAAATGCTGGTATTGATATCGTCAGTGATGGTGAGCAAACCCGTCAACATTTTGTAACAACATTTATCGAGAACTTGAGTGGCGTAGATTTCAAGAACAAAAAAACTGTCAGAATTCGAGACCGCTACGACGCTAGTGTTCCTGGTGTCATAGGCCCAGTAAGCCGTCAAAAATCTGTATTTGTCGAAGACGCAAAGTTCCTTCGGTCTCAAACGAGCCAGTCCATTAAATGGGCACTTCCGGGCCCTATGACCATGGTAGATACACTCTACGATGATTTTTACCAGGACCGTAAGGAGCTGGCGTTCGAATTCGCCAAGGCTCTGAACGAAGAAGCTAAAGAACTCGAAGCCGCGGGTGTCAACATCATTCAGTTTGATGAGCCTGCTTTTAACGTATTCCTCGATGAGGTTAGTGAATGGGGTATAGAAGCGTTAGAAAAAGCGACTGAAGGACTTAAATGCGAAACGGCGGTTCATATTTGTTATGGTTATGGTATCAAAGCCAACACTGACTGGAAAAAGACCCTGGGAACAGAATGGCGTCAATATGAGCGGACCTTTCCTGCAATTCAGAAATCAAGCATCGATATTGTTTCTCTAGAGTGCCATAACGGCCGTGTGCCATTGGAAGTGCTGGCGCTGCTTAAGGGTAAGAAAATCATGGTCGGTGCTATCGATGTAGCAACTGACACCATCGAAACGCCTGAAGAGGTTGCTGCGACCATTCGCGAAGCACTTAAATATGTAGATGCAGATAAGATTTACCCTTGCACTAATTGTGGTATGGCACCACTTTCACGAGAACTGGCCAGAGGTAAACTGAATGCACTGGCTGCTGGTGCAGAAATTGTTAGAAAAGAGCTATCTAAATAGCTCTCGGTACGAATCTAACAGAGAGTAAATAATGGGGCTTTAATAGCTCCATTATTTCTTCAATATAAAGATATCAATTGATGAGTTCATATATTTTTTAAAAAACAACATACCGACTGTTTTAGCACTAGCTGTAACTGGGGTATTCGCAGGTGTTTTGGCAGGTTTGTTGAGTGTGGGCGGCTGTATATAAGTCACGCAGGGGCACCTCGATAGTAGTGCCAAAGAAACAGAGACCCAACACTCCTCCAAGGTGACCAATGCTCGACCATATCACGTGCTTGCTTGGGTGTTGGCCTGGCAGAAAGCCCCTTCAAGCGTCCCAGGGCAACTAGTAAAGCCAGATCGTCAGCAGGAAAAATATCACTCCGTTTCAAAGAGAACATCAGATAAATCTCAGCGCTCCAGCGGCCAAAACCTCGCAATTCCATTATTGCTTCAATCGCCCTCTCATCGCTCAAATCAGCAAGCCCGTCAATATCAAAGCGCTCCGAGTCAACAGCCTCAGCCAAGCCTTTGGCATATTCAATCTTTCGCCAGGATAACCCTGCATCACGTAACGCTTGGTCATCCACATGTAGCAATCCAGTGGCTGTCATATCAGGCATCAGAGCTGCTACTCGATCCATAATGACACGCGCGACTTCCGTCGAAATTTGCTGGCTTATAATGGTCGATAGAAACGTCTCAAAACCTTGTGGCCGATGGCGCGGGGGTGGCGGCCCCAGCTCTGTTAATGCATATTCAATATCTTTATCGATGAGGGCAAGAGCCTTCATTCCACAATCTATGTCCTGTGCATTCATAAAGCTGCTCTTCACTTCAGGTTTTGAAAGACAAACTACTTGGCTGGCCAAGCAGTGGCAGCATAGTTCTATTCGTTCCCAAATAGCTCGCAGGTACCCGCGTTGCCAGCTTGCTTGAAAGCTCCGCAGCGGCCGTTAGGCTTTCGCTGTTACCCTGCGCCGCCAAAGCCGCCCATCGATGGCGGATAAACCCAGTGCTATCAGCGCCATTCCCACAAAATGGACAACCTCTAGTGTCTCGTTTAGGAGCAGCGAACCGAGCAATATTGCCGAGACAGGCACCAGCAATGTGACCAACAGCAGGTTGGTTGCTCCTGCCGATGCCAGTATTTTGAAATAGAGGACATAAGCTACTGCCGTTGAAAGAACGGCCAAGCCAAAGATTGCTCCCCATGTCCCTGTATTTATCTCGGTTATATCAGGTGGACCCTCTACAGCCAGGGCGATAGGTGCCAACACAAGCGCTGATGCTGTGACCTGGCCAGCCGCTGTAATGATCGGGTTTACAGCCATTGCCTTAAATCGGCGACCATATACACCCGCAAATGCGTAAGACAATGTTGCAGCAATGATAGCGACCTGCGCGAGTAAGCTGTTATCACCATCAATAGCGGGTAGACCGATCATCATAACTACCCCGATAAAGCCAATCATTACACCCACGATTTTTAATGGTGTAGCACGCTCGTCGGGCAACAGCATGCTTGCGACGACAACAGTGAAGATAGGGGTTGCAGCGTTAAGGATTGATGCCAGCCCCGAAGCTATTTGAGTTTGCCCCCAAACGATGAGCGCAAAGGGAATGACATTGTTCAACAGCCCCATTCCCAGAAATGCCGCCCAAACTTCCAGGCTCTTTGGAGGTCGCAGCCCCATTACCAGCACGATGCACCATAACGTTATGGCTGCGATCCCGACTCTTAGAGTAACAATGGTTAATGGAGGAAGATCTGTAACAGCCACACCGACGAAGAAAAAGGACCCTCCCCATAGGACGGACAACGTAATCAGCATCGCCCACTCGCGAGTACCCATAGTGGTGTTGATAGAAGATGTCATAGTGAATGCCAGCCCAAAATGAATACAGGTTGGAACTATCATAACGAGTGATCAAAAGACGAAACATCCGATTCTTGCATTCTAATTCGCTTTCAATACCAGGCCTGCATTCAGGACTCCTGATGCAACAACTCCATCGATTGAAAATTGCTTAGCAATAATCGGATGGACGCGCTCCTCGAAATCGGCTCAACTAGTATTATCAACTTCGCAAAAAGTACTACGTCATGTCGATGCCATCAGAACAGCAAATGCGAGCCGCAATAGAAGCAAGGGATGAGTCCTACGATGGACGATTCTTCTACGGCGTCATCACGACTGGCGTATTCTGCAAACCGTCCTGCTCCGCTCGCTCTGCCAAGCCTGAAAACCTGAGGTTTTTTTCTACTATTGAAAGCGCCATGTTGGCAGGCTTCAGGCCCTGCAAACGCTGCCAGGCCACAGCAAAGATTCCACGAATAGATCGATTGGTGGAGATCGCCCGCCATATTGAAAAGCATGCTGATGAACGGCTAACACTGTCTAGTTTGGCTGAGTTAGCCGAACTGTCTCCTTCAAGACTGCAAAGAATATTCAAGGAAGCCTTTGGTATTTCACCAAAAGCCTACCAAGACGCTGTTCGAATGCGGCACTTCAAGCAATTATTGAAGGAAGGTGACAGCGTGACCAATGCGATTTTTTCCTCAGGTTTTGGCTCCATTAGTCGTGTCTATGGCGAAGCAACCCGCAATATCGGAATGACGCCAAAGACCTATCGATCAGGCGGTGCTGGTGAGACCATTGCCTACGCATGCCGAAACACTGCACTGGGTCAGATGGCTATGGCCGCGACTGATAAAGGCGTCTGTTTTGTCCAATTTGGTGAGGATAAAGCATCATTGGTTACCAATTTAAAAGCGGAGTTCCCCAATGCTGAGTTGAGCGCCTCACCTGCGCAAGACGCTCCCGAACTTGATGCCTGGATGGAAGCCTTGGATCAGCATATTAGTAAAGGGGCTCCCAGACCTGACCTGCCGCTTGATATGCGGGGCACAGCCTTTCAAATGAAGGTATGGCAGTTTCTGTTGAGCATCCAAGAAGGCAACGTTCTCAGTTATAGCGAGGTGGCTGAAAAAATCGACAAGCCCAAAGCGGTTCGGGCAGTGGCATCAGCGTGTGCAAAAAACCGTATAGGCGTGCTTATCCCTTGCCATCGGGTCTTGAGAGGAGACGGAAGCCTTGGCGGATACCGCTGGGGGCTGGAGCGAAAACGAGCCCTACTAGACGCGGAAAGAAAGCGGCGTTTTGGATAATCCTGCTGCCGCAAGCCGTCTGGTTCAGTGAATACTCGATAAAATCGAATGTTTGGTAAATTTCTTCCCCCAGTCCGAACGAACTCCACCAGAACGCCCTTACTCAGTTTAGAGAGAAGTCATGATTCCACCCTGTCGCATTTTTTATCGTGAAGATGCGACCTGCTCCCCACTTTCTTTATCGTCCCTGCTTACTCAGAACAGTTATAGTCATTGCAATAGATGGCTACTCGACCTGACGATTGAACTCACCGAGCATATTCTGGATCTTTGTCGTGGCATCACGGGTACGGCCTGCCAGCAACTTTACTTCATCCGCAACGACTGAAAAGCCTCGCCCACTCTCACCGGCTCGGGCTGCCTCGATCGCCGCGTTAAGTGCTAATAGGTTCGTTTGGTCCGCAATACTTCGAATCACATCCACCACTTCTGATATCTGCTCATAGGTACTTTGCATCGCTGTCAGCTCACGCTGGTGCAGCGCTTCGGCACGTTTCTCGTCGCTGATGTCCCGTACCGCACCCACCACCCGCAGCAGTCTCCCCTTCTCGTCACGCAACCCCATGCCGCGCTCCCGGAACCAGGTCTCGCCCCGCGTCTTATGGTTCATGCGGTATTCGACGACATAACGAGCATTCGGATCGGTGGAGGCCACGAACTCACTGAACGCCTGCATCATCCGCTTGAAATCATCTGGATGGGTTATCCGCTCGTAACTGTCCCAACCGTCGGTAAACTCCTGTGCGTTGTACCCGATCAGGTCGCGGAACTGGGACGACCAGCGCAGAACATTATCAGGATGATCGGGATCGCCATCGATAATCTTGTAGTCCCAGCTTCCTTCGGTCATCGCCCGTTTGGTGAGCTCCCAGACCTGCTGCTCCTGGCACATCGCGTCGAGGTGCTGAGAGCTGTCCTCCAGCTGCCTCTGCAACTCCTCTAGGCCAAGCTGGTAGCTGTCACGCTCGTCCGCCACCCGCTGCAGCACCTGCTTCAGTTCCTCCAGCTCGGTTTCCAGCTGGACCTTGGCCCGGGTAGGCTCATCGATCTGCTGCTGCAGATCACTGAAGCCGCTGGACAGGCGCTGCAGGGCATGACCAAGCGCCTGGTAGGACTCCACATCCGGTACAGAGCCCGGCCGCCCATCAACAACCTGGTTGATCCCCTCGGCTATGCGATCCGCCAAGGTCTGGAGTCTTTTGCCCAGAAACATCTATCTCTCCCAATCGAAACCTGAATCTGAAACAGCAACATCTGTCATGAGAAGCCGAACCAATGAATTGTTCGACAATCCAACCTGGAAGCATGGATGATAACATATTAGATCATATGTTATGACTAATAATGTCCCTCTTCTCTCGCCTTGTAAAGCACGTGAAGCACGAACCGAGACGCGCAAATTGAGGAAGGATTGGCGGAAAGAAGCCTCAACCGGCGGCAGGAGAAAAAGGCCGGGACTTAAGCACCCTGTTCGCAGTAACGGGGTAGCAGTCCCGGCACTTCAGTCGCGATCCCCGCTTCCTGGAGCCGGATCGCCTCTTCCACGGCGATGCCACAGAAAGTGGTTCAGGGCCATTTGGGGTTGGTCAGGCCGGCATCAGAATGGTCGGCCTTGACGTCTCTTGATGTTGTAAACGATGACGTGCTTTACAGAGACGAGTACCTTCATAAATGGCTCTCCTGCACTCTATCGGATCACGCCTTTATGTCTCAGAGCATCCAACTGCGCTTTCCGTTCGGGCAACAGCCTCTCAAGCACTTGAGTGGTATGTTCCCCCAAACCCG
Source organism: Marinobacterium sp. MBR-111 (assembly GCF_040547585.1). Classification (NCBI taxonomy): domain Bacteria; kingdom Pseudomonadati; phylum Pseudomonadota; class Gammaproteobacteria; order Oceanospirillales; family Oceanospirillaceae; genus Marinobacterium; species Marinobacterium sp. MBR-111. Next base: position 40,649 of record NZ_JBEPQA010000028.1, on the reverse strand, counting down.
GTGGCGCCTGATGTGAATTCATTTGTTGATTATCGAAACGCACCGGGTTGCTGACCAACGCCACTTCGCCTGCTTCGTTATGTGTCAGCGTAATTTTGATGCCACGGTGTTGTACTTGGGGGTCAGTAAATACTTGCTCCATATTATTGATTGGGCCGCAGGGAACACCTTGCTGCTCCAATGCATGGAGCCAAAAGTCAGAGGGTTGGCGACTGATAATCTGCTCAAGCTGCGGCACCAATACAGAACGGTTTTCAACCCTGCCACGGTTACTGGCAAAGCGCTCGTTCTGGGCAATTTCAATCGCCCCGGCGACGGCACAAAACTTCTGGAATTGAGAGTCGTTGCCAATGGCCAGGATAATATGACCATCGGCGGTGGCAAACGCCTGATAGGGCACGATATTGGGATGTGTGTTTCCCAGGCGAGCAGGAGAGACCCCAGAGGTTAGGTAGTTCAAGGCCTGGTTGGCCAGCACACCGACCTGCACATCGAGCAAGGATACGTCGATATGGGCGCCACGGCCGGTACGATCACGCGCAATGAGCGCTGACAGAATGGAGGTCGCAGCATACATGCCGGTAAAAATGTCGACCACGGCAACGCCCACTTTTACAGGCCCACCGCCCGGTTCAGAGTCCGGCTTGCCCGTGATCCCCATTAATCCGCCCATTCCCTGCAGCAAGAAGTCATATCCGGCACGGTTGGCATAGGGTCCATTCTGGCCAAAGCCCGTGATGGAGCAGTAAATCAGGTCGGGTTTGACCGTTTTCAGACTTTCATAATCAAGCCCGTAACGCCTGAGGCCACCGACTTTAAAGTTTTCCAGCACCACATCGCAATGAAGTACCAGGTCGCGGATCAATGCCTGTCCTTCTGACTGGGCGATATCGATCGCCACTGATTGCTTGCCCCGGTTGGCACTAAGGTAATATGCGGCATCATGGGTATCAGCCAGGAATGGCGGCCCCCAGCCACGGGTGTCATCACCACGCTCGGGGTGTTCCACTTTGATCACCTCTGCCCCCATATCAGCCAGGTGCTGGCTGCACCAGGGACCGGCCAGGATACGTGACAGATCAAGAACGCGAATACCGGTTAAAGGCTTATCCATTTCAGTTCTCCCGCTTGAGCGGGCATCCTGAGATGCCCACTGTCCAATCAGCAAAATGCCTGAATGCCGGTCTGGGCTCGCCCCAGAATCAACGCATGCACATCATGGGTACCTTCATAGGTATTTACGGTTTCCAGATTCACCATGTGACGCATGACACCGAACTCGTCGGAGATGCCATTACCACCATGCATATCACGGGCGACACGTGCGATATCCAGCGCTTTCCCGCAATTGTTTCGCTTGATCAGTGAGACCATCTCCGGCGCCCAATTACCGGCATCCATCTGACGGCCAACCTGGAGCGCCGCCTGTAACCCGAGCGCAATCTCGGTCTGCATGTTGGCCAGTTTGAGCTGCACCAGCTGGTTTGCGGCCAGGGGGCGGCCAAACTGCTTGCGATCCAGCGTGTACTGACGTGCGGCGTGCCAGCAGAACTCAGCGGCACCGAGCACACCCCATGCGATGCCAAAACGCGCCTTGTTCAGGCAGCCAAACGGGCCGGACAGACCACTGGCATTGGGCAGCATATTCTCTTCCGGTACGAATGCTTCATCGAGCACGATCTCACCCGTAATCGATGCTCGCAGACTAAGCTTGCCTTCGATTTTCGGTGTGGAGAAACCTTTAGTGCCACGCTCGACGATAAACCCGCGGATCTTACCTTCGTGTGCTTCAGACTTGGCCCAAACCACCGCGATATCTGCGCTAGGACTATTGGTGATCCACATTTTCTGACCGGTCAACAGATAACCTCCATCGACCTTCTTGGCACGGGTGATCATTGAGCCAGGATCAGAACCGTGATCGGGTTCAGTCAGACCGAAGCAACCCACCATTTCACCCGAGGCCAACTTCGGCAGGTATTTCTTTTTCTGATCTTCAGAGCCATAGGTCTCGATTGGATACATCACCAGTGAAGACTGAACACTCATAGCGGAGCGGTAGCCAGAGTCTACGCGTTCTACCTCACGGGCAATCAAACCGTAAGCCACGTTGTTAAGACCGGCACCGCCGTACTCTTCGGCTACCGTAGCCCCCAGGAGACCCATCTCGCCCATCTCGTTCATGATCTCACGATCGAAACGCTCTTCACGGTAGGCCTTGAGTACCCGAGGTTGCAGTGTGTCCTGACAGTAGGCATGTATAGTCGCACTGACTTGACGCTCTTCTTCAGTCAATTGCTGTACTAACAGTAGCGGATCATCCCAATTGAAACTTGTACTATTTGACATAAATATGACTCCTGAATAGATCTCTAATCATTACTATGTAGTCAGGGTTATTCTCCAATAAACCAGCACATCGGAGCTGCTCAACCCTTTTGATTAACCCTCAGCTGCAAAGCGGCTGATCATCCTTCAGCAAACACCAGGATTAAACGCCACCCATACATATGTATTTGAGTTCCAAATAGTCGTTGATACCGTGTCGAGAACCTTCTCGTCCCATACCGGACTCTTTTATCCCACCAAAAGGTGTGACTTCATTGGAAATAATGCCCTCGTTAATACCGACCATGCCGTATTCCAGGCCCTCGGCTACACGCCAGCAGCGACCGATGTCGCGCGTGTAAAAATAGGCGGCCAGACCAAAGGGCGTCGCGTTGGCACGTTCAATCACCTCTTCCTCTTCATCGAACACGAAAAGTGTCGAGATCGGGCCAAAAAGCTCTTGATTGGCAATATCCATCTGCTCGTTCACCTGGCCCAGCAGCGTCGGCTGAAAGAACAGCTCACCGGCCTCATGACGCTGGCCACCGGACAGCAGCTGAGCCCCCTGATCCAGCGCCTGTTTGACAACACTCTCGACACGCTCGATCGCCTTGGTGTTGATCAGCGGACCGATTTCGGTTGTCGCATCAATCCCCTTGCCCACACGCAGCTCGGCCACGGCCGCGCTGAACCGTTTCACGAACTCATCCTGTACGCCGCGCTGAACGTAAATCCGGTTGGTGCAGACACAGGTCTGACCGGCATTACGGTATTTGGAGATCAGCACGCCCTTGATCGCTTCATCCAGATCAGCATCATCAAAGATGATGAACGGCGCGTTCCCCCCCAGTTCCATGGATACTTTTTTCACGGTATCGGCCGCCTGACGCAGGATATGCTTGCCAACCGGGGTTGAGCCGGTGAACGAGACCTTGCGTACCAGCGGGTGTGCCGTCAGTGTATCGCCCACGGCAGCCGGATCGGCGGTGGTGACAATATTGATTACACCCGCCGGGAAACCGGCTCTTTCGGCCAGTTCAGCCAGCGCTAGGGCACACAGCGGCGTATCTTCGGCAGGCTTGAGCACAACAGTACAGCCAGCGGCCAGCGCCGGGGCGATCTTGCGCGTGATCATGGCAACCGGGAAATTCCACGGCGTGATTGCAGCTACCACACCCACCGGCTGCAGAATGGTGACCAGACGACTGGTCGGCGAGGGCGACGGAATATGCTCGCCGTAGGTCCGTTTGGCTTCCTCGGCAAACCACTCGGCAAAGGATGCGCCATAGGCCACTTCGCCACGCGCTTCGGACAAGGGTTTGCCCTGCTCGGCGGTCAACAGCTGTGCCAGAGCTTCCTGATTCTCCATGAGCAGCTCGTACCAGCGACGCAGCAGAGCACAGCGCTGTTTGGCCGTGGTTTTCTTCCAGCTGGCAAAGGCACGGTCCGCTGCTTCAACCGCCGCACTGGCTTCGGCAGCACTCAGATCGGGGACCTCGCCGACCTTCTCACCGGTAGCCGGATTCAGAACATCCAGGGTCTTGCCGGACGCGGCACTGACCCACTGACCATCAACATAAGCCTGATTTTTGACAAGTTCTCTGCTCTGCATAGTCGTCGACTCTCTGCAACTGGGACAGGCCGAAGCGACTCTCGCCACACGACCTGTGGTTATTCGGATAGCTCGATACTAACACCGTCCCCGCAAGGAACTCGCGGGTGCGTTTAAACGTAAAGTTTTACGTCAGCCAAACAACCCCGGCATGCCTCAATCTAGATCAAACTGCTTGCAGGCCTCAGCAATGATGTAACGTCCAATCGGCAGTGCAGACGTCGCGGCCGGCGAAGGTGCGTTGCAGACATTGATGGTTCGACGGGTACGCACGAACAGGAAGTCATCCACCAGCTTGCCATCTTTCGATACGGCCTGTGCACGCACCCCTGCCGGGTAGGGCGTGAGGTCATCCCGAGTGATGCCGGGGCAGTATTTCTGTACCTCTTTCAGATAGCCGCCCTTGAACACAGAGTTCTTGAGCTCGATCAGACCCGGCTTGAAGTTGGCTCGCAGCACCTTGCGGATGCCGGCGTAACCGAGGGTCTCCAGCGTATCGCTCAGGGAGATGTCGGTCTTGCGATAGCCTTCGCGTTTCCATGCCAATACCGCATTGGGTCCAACCGTTACCGTGCCATCGATCATGCGGGTCAGATGAACACCCAGGAACGGCATGCTCGGATCCGGTATCGGATAGATCAGATGCTTCACAATCTGGTTGTGCTGCGGCGGCAACAGATAGTACTCGCCCCGGAAGGGGCAGATGCGAAACTCGGGTTCCACACCCAGCATACGCACCACACGATCCGCCATAAGACCGGAGCAGGAGATCAGATAGCGGCCACTGACATCGCCGGTGCTGGTCGATACCACGACGCCCATGCTGTCTTCTTTCAGGGCGATGACTTCAGTGTTGTAGTGAATCTCGCCATCCATCTGCTGAATCCGACGCGCCATCGCTTCGGTGACCTTGCGATAGTTGACGATGCCGCTGGATGGCACGAAGATGCCGCCAATGCCGGTGATATTGGGTTCGCGCTCTTTCAGCTCATCCGCACTCAGCCAGTAACGTTCCAGTCCATTGGCGGCGGTACGTTCCCAGAGTGCCTTCATGCGCTCCATTTCGACGGCGTTGGTCGCGACGAGCAGCTTGCCGCATTCGTCATATTCGATCGCGTTTTCATCACAGAAACGCTTGGTATCGATATTGCCCTGCAGACAGAACTGAGCTTTCAGACTGCCCGGCGTATAGTAGACGCCGGCATGAATCACACCGGAGTTGTGACCGGTCTGGTGCTGGGCAGGCCCTGCTTCTTTCTCGACCACCAGTAGTTTCTTACCGGGGTAACGCGCCAGAAGCTGCATCGCGGTGGACATGCCCACGATACCGCCACCGATAATAATGAAATCGTACATCATCTCTCCTGCTGAAACGGCAAAAGACCGCCCGTTACACGAGTGGTCTTTGGATGTTGGTCAGTTGCCGATACCCTGTCACTGCTTGGGATGACGCAGTGTCTTGGCGTGAGTGAAATACCCACGCTGACGCATCAGCTCACGGCGCAGCCCCTGATGGGCGACAAACTTGTCACGACCGTGCAGCCAGAAATGGTTGTTGATCAGCAGGAAACTGCCCACCGGCACACGAACGGACAGGATCGACGGGCTGGTTTCAAGCGACTCGGACAGATCGGTCAACCAGTTGCCCTCGTCATAGTTGGCCGGCTGAACAAACTGATCGATGTAGGACATGATCGGCTTGCCGCTGCGGTCCACGTCGAATACGGCATGGTAAACATCCTTGGCGGTGTTTTTGCTCGGCGGCGCTGCCCAGCGCATGACGCGATGTGCCATGGGGTCATTGTAAAAGCGATTCAGATCGGCCCAGTCATCGAGGTGCAGCAGCAGCGAGTTACCGCCTTCCATGTTCTGCTCATCGATCTTCAGCATCAGGACGTAATCGGTATCCTGCTCCACGAAAGTACCGTCGTTGTGCAGCTCCATCACCCGGTGCGCCTGGCGCAGATAGCTGTCGGAGTTGTCGTCGTTCTGCACCACGAAACGGGCATAGTACTGGCCGCTCATGGCATCGTAGTTGGAGCGACCAAACAGGTGCGCCACCGCCGTGGTGAACTTCACCATATCCTCGGCCTGTTCAACGCAATCAAGTCCTTCAGGGGTAATCAGCAACGCACCGCTGGCGCGATCAGCCAGGGTGTTGACCAGCAGTGACTGCAGCTGACCACCGCACAGCTGATTCAGAACCTGGGCGACACGAAAGCGCAGCATGGACTTGTATTCCAGCGCCTGCACCGGCCATTCGGCGACACCGGCCAGAAAGGCCTGGACGGTTTCAGCATCAAACTTCAGCTCCAGCAGACGTTCACTCTGCACGGAAGGCTGCAGGCTGAAGCCCTTGCCGGTCAGGGTGATCTCTTTCAGCGGTTGAACTGTGGCTTTCATAAGCACCTCTGTCTTCAAACGGTTCTTGTTGTCGGGGATGGAGAGGGGCACCCAGGCCCGGTGATCGCTCCAGATAGGGCTACAATACATAATAAAAATTATATTTTCAAGAAATATCTACATTTTTTGATTGTATCGACAAATTAGACATCTTTGCTGTAATTTGCCCTCTGCCGATATAATTCGAACTCCCGACCACCTGGGCATCAGGACACCATGACTGAAAAAACCAACCTGGCTGACATCGCTTATCAACTGCTCAAACGTGACATTACGTGCGGCGAATTCCGGCCGGGAGACAAGCTGCTGATGAGCCATCTGCGCGAGCGCTATGAGATCGGTACAGGACCGATGCGCGAAGCCCTGTCGCGGCTGGTGGCGGAGCACCTGGTTACCGCCGCCAGTCAACGCGGTTTCCGGGTTGCGCCCATGTCCGCCGACGAGCTGTATGACATCTACTTTGCGCGCGCCAGCCTGGAAGCGATGATTGTGGCCCTGGCGGTTGAACGGGGGGACGAAAGCTGGGAGGCATCCGTGATCGCAACCGCGCATACGCTGGCGCGGGTCGAAACGCTGGACAGTGCCGATCAGATGCTGACGCTGTGGGACAGTCGCCACAAGGCGTTTCACAACGCCATCGCCAGCGGCTGTGGTTCCAACAAACTGATGGAGTTGCGTTCAACCATGCTCGATCAGGCGGAGCGCTACCGGCAGCTGTGGCTGCGCCATACGGTATTTTCCACCGAAGCCCTGGACGCAAAGCGCAATGAACACCAGCTGTTGGTGGAGGCCCTGCTGTCACGTGACCGCGAGCAGGTGCGGCAGATGATGTTCGACCACATGATGAATCCGATACCGATCATCACCGCCATTCTGCAGGAGCGCGGCCTGGCCAGCTGAAACGCAAAAAACCGGGTGTCTGGGTGACACCCGGAAGCGGTCGACCTTCACGATCGTTTCCTGAGCAAGATGGCCATGGCTCGGGAAAGGGGATCAGCCCTGCAATCAGAACATCTCTTTTGAGATCTGAGTGAAGATGTCGACGATCTGGTCAACATGCTCCTTCTCGATGATCAGCGGCGGTGACAGTGCAATGATGTCCCCCACGGCACGGATCGACATACCCAGCTCGTAACAGCGCTTCATGATGGTCGGACCGACCAGTGAACCGTCCGCAGCGGCGAACTGTACGGCACCGATCAGGCCATAGTTGCGCACGTCGACGATGCCCGGCAGACCTTTCAGCGAGTGCAGCGCTTCCTGCCAATAGGCCCCTATCTCGCCGGAGCCGCGTTGCAGTAAGCCTTCGGATTCGTAGATATCCAGTGTCGCCAGGCCCGCCGCACAGGCGACCGGGTGCGCGGAGTAGGTGTAGCCATGGAAGAACTCGACCTGGCCTTCCGGCGCGGCGTTCATGACGGTGTCGTAAATCTCGTCTTTCACGAAGACGGCCCCCAGCGGCAGCACACCGTTGGTGATCCCCTTGGCGGACGTGATCATGTCCGGCTGTACATCAAACTTCACGGCGCCAAAGGCATCGCCCAAACGGCCCCAGCCAGAGATCACTTCATCAAAGATCAGCAGTACGTCATGACGCGTACAGATCTCGCGAAGTTTCTTCAGGTAGCCGATCGGCGGCAGAATCACGCCACCGGCACCGCTGACCGGTTCCACGATCACCGCTGCGACGCTCTCAGGGCCATGGAACTGCAGCAGGTTTTCCAGCGCTTCAGCACGCTCGATCCCGAATTCAGGCAGCCCCTGCGTAAAGGCATTACGCTCCAGATCCAGTGTATGCGGCAGATGATCCGCCGGCAGCAGGGGACCGAATCCCTTGCGGTTCGGGGTCAACCCTCCGACCGAGATGCCACCGAAGTTGACGCCGTGATAGCCCTTTTCACGGCCGATGAAGCGGAACTTGCCACCTTTGCCGCGAGCATTCTGATACGCCAGCGCGATTTTCAGGGCACTTTCCACGGCTTCGGAACCGGAACAGGCAAAGAACACGCGGTTCAGGCCAGCCGGTGAATGCTTCACCAGGCGCTCGGCGTATTCAAAGCCGATATCGTGTCCCAGGTTGAACGGCGACGTGTAGTCCAGCGTCTGAATCTGTTTGGCCACCGCTTCGGCGATCTGCTGACGACCATGACCGGCGTTAACACACCACAGACCGGCCGTCGCGTCGAGAATCTTCTGGCCGTTGTCGTTGTAAAGCCACATCCCTTCAGCGCGCTCAATGATCCGCGGGGAGGCTTTGAATGCTCTGTTGGCCGTAAACGGCATCCAGAAATGATCCATGCTTTGATAATTTTTCATCATGCAGCCCTGACTAAGCCGGCCAAGCCGGTGTGTTAATAACTGGATCCAGTTTAGGGCGCCAGGCCATCCGCAAACAGATGCGTGATTAAAAGCCAGGTTTTATGGCGATCAAACTTAGGCGTCGCTGTCTCCTACCCGGCAAATTGATTAAGATGGTTAAAAACCCGTCGTTCATGGCGTGGGAGCCTGTTCCCGGCACCATTCTGCCGGGGTCTCGATAACTGCTAGCGTTGATTGTCGTAATGAGTACTCGAAAATTCTGGCTAGGCCAGGTGGGCGACTATGAGATCAAGCAACTCAAGGTGTTCACGACCGTGGTGGAGTGCGGCGGGTTTTCCGCGGCGGAAACCGAGCTGAACATCACCCGTTCAACCATCAGCATTCACATCGCCAACCTGGAATCACGCCTGAACCTCAGTCTTTGCAAGCGTGGCCGCGGCGGTTTTTCGTTGACCGAAGAGGGGCGCATCATTTATGAGGCTGCGAAAAAGCTGTTCGCGTCACTGGAAGACTTTCGCTCGACGGTCAACAACCTGAATTCCAGTCTGTCCGGCGATCTGCGTCTGCTGTTTTCCGATACGGTCAGTGGCGATCCGCGTCTGCAGCTGCCTGAGCTGATCAATCTGCTGCATGATCAGGCACCCGATGTTTACATCAACATTGATGTTGCCGCCATGACCACGATTGAACAGAAGGTGATTAACGATGAGGCTGAAATTGGTTTCGTGCCGCTGCACCGGGAAATCGAAGGGCTGGAGTATATCCATCTGTTTACCGATGTCTGTCGTCTGTACTGCCATGAAAAACATCCCCTGTACTCGATCCCTGAAGAGCAGTTGACCGATGCCATGATCGACGCCCAGGCGCTGATCCAGGCCGGACTGAAACCGCACAAGGATGCGACACAGCTGATCGAAAACATGGACCTGCGTGCGACCGCCTACTATTACGAAACGCGACTGGCGATGATCCGCTCCGGCAAGTATGTCGGCTTCCTGCCCGAGTTCTATGTCCAGCACCACACCCGCCCCGGTGAGCTCAGAGCCCTGCACCCACAGACCCGCAACTACAAACTGGATTCAGGCGCCATCGTGCGCAAATCGTCTCGTCCCAACAAGGCCCGTGACCTGTTTCTTGCATTGCTGCAGCAAAAGCTGGACCTGCCGGGCAAGCCCAGCCAAGGCTGACATGACGGCCCCTGACGCTGATGTACCCTTTTTCCCTGGCCGATAAACACAATGCCCCAGACGTTGCTGGGGCATTGTGTGGCTGACCTGAACCGACCGATCAGTAGTTGTACTTGCCGGCCGTGTACAGCGCCTGGGCCTTGACCCAGACATCGCCCACCTTGCCATCGGCCACCGGTACGCCATCCAGCTCAATCACCGGCGCAATCTCCTTGCTCGAGCTGGTCAGCCAGACTTCATCGGCGTTGCGCACTTCATCCATGGTGACGATGCGCTCCTCCACCGGGATGCTGCCGTCCTTGCGCAGGATGTCGAGCAGTATCAGGCGAGTGATACCGGGCAGGATCTGGTTGTCCAGTGGTGGGGTGATGACAACACCGTCCTTGACGATATAGGCGTTACAGGCACTGCCTTCGGTCATTTCGCCCTGGGCATTGTACAGAATGATCTCATTGTGGCCGGCTGCATGTCCTTCCTGAAAGTGCATCACGTTGCCCAGCAGGGCCGTGGACTTGATGTTGCAGCGTTTCCAGCGCAGGTCCTGAGTCGAGGCGACCTTGTATGCCTTGACCTTATCCTTGTCGGCCACCGGTGCCGGCGGAATTTCAAAGGCAAAGGCAAACACGGTCGGTGCAATGTTCTCCGGATAGGCATGGTAACGACGTGAATCCGCACCACGGCTCACGTGCAGGTAGATGCCCAGGTTGCCGGAACCGTTCTGTTCAATCAGGGTTTCACACAGCGTACGCCAGTCCGCTTCGCCATAGCCGGACTGGATACTGATCAGCGCCATGCCCTGCTCCATGCGCTCGATATGAGGACCGAACCCCACTAACTTGCCATCATAGGACGGAATGACTTCATAGATACCTTCGCCGAACAGGAAGCCCCTATCCATCGGCGAGATGCGGGCCTCTTCCATCGGCAGGTATTCGCCGTTCAGATACACAATGCTCATTTTATTTTCTCCACTCATCTCGTATTGACCCCTGCACTCACTGGCAAGCCAGAGGCGACTTCAGGCAAAGGCTGTCAGCTGCCGCAGCGACTGCAGCAATGCCTGGCCCTCTGTGGCGGGCAGGCTGTCTTCGGTTAATTCGTTCAGGCGGGTGACGCCGTCCACGCTGCCGCGCTCGGACAAATAGGCCAGCACCGACAGGTTGTCGAAATCGGCCAGCAGGTCTTCACCGTTCAACCAGCTCAACAGCGCGACCAGGGCATGACCGCCCCAGTTGGAGACATCCGCCACCACCAGCTCGTTGCAGCGCGTCACTGCCGCCTTGATATCCAGGTCTTTCAGGGCCGGCCACACGTTACCCATGCCGATCTCGTTGCCGCCATCACCGATCGCGATGGTGGGACAACAGGCCCGATGCATGATCTCGTCAAAGCTGGCCGTATGCTGGCTGATCGACTCGCCGCGCATGTTGTAATAGCCGGCATCTTCGGACTGTCCGGGGCGTTCGATGGCGATGACCAGGGAGGGCGCATGGGCGGCGAGAATATCATCCGCCTGTTGCACCCGGGCGGCGGGACTTTGTGGCCCCAGTGGCAGGCGGTGTACCCGGTAATCCGATTCAAGTGCACCGGCCAAAGGGTCACCACAGACCAGCACCGGCCTGGCCCCACTGCGCTCCAGGGCACGATACAGAGAGATGGCACCGACCGGACCGTCGGTCTCAAAGGTACCAGCCACCGGGAAACCGGTGCCGATCAACACCGTGCCCTGGGCCTGTTGCATCATCAGTGCCGCGCGCAGGCAGTAGCCCGGCAGCATATGACGGCGAACATGCGCCATACCGCGCAGATTACGCGCTACCAGCAGGGCTTCGATTTGCAGGCTCAGCGCGACCGCGTCACGGACACTGCTCTGGTTCAGATGTTGGTTCATGCCGTTACGACTCCGTTAACATTAGCCACGCACGAGTTCGATGCGTTCACGGCGTACCCGCCCCAGCCAGAGCTGGTTATGTGCGTCATCGACCGTGATCGGTTCAAACTGCACCCTCGCGCCCTGGGTCCGCTGTGCCAGAGAGGCCAGGTCCGGTGTAAAGACCGAGCCTAGCTTCGGATAACCGCCAATGGTCTGACGGTCATTGAGCAAGATGATCGGCTGGCCATCCGACGGGACCTGAATCGCGCCCTGACAGATCCCTTCCGACAGGATGCCGTTGATATTGGCGCGTATCGCCTGCCCTTCCAGGCGATAGCCCATGCGGTCGCTGCGTTCGGTGGTGTGGTACTCACTGCTGAAAAAGAGGGCCTGCTGTACCGGATCAAAGTGGTCAATCTGGTAGCCCGGGATGACGCGCAGCCGAACATCGCGATCCTGGACCGGGCGATGTTGAGGCGGCATTACCCATACCCGGGAATCCCGGTCGGTCTGGCAGGGCAGAAAATCCCCCGGTGCCAGCTTGCTGCCGTTGAGCCCGCCGATGCCTTCACGCACCACCGTCGCTGCACTGCCAAAACGCGGCGCGATCTCGAAGCCGCCACTTACCGCCAGATAGGCGCGGCAGCCTTCAGTGGCATAGCCAAGCTCAATCAGATCGCCCCTGCGCACGGCATGACTGCGCCAGCACTCACTGTCCTGGCCGTTGATGCTCAAGCTGAGTTCGGCACCGGTCAGCGCGATACGGGTGTCGACTTCGGCCTCCAGTACCAGCCCCCCGAAACTGATTTCCAATGCGGTGGCACCGGCGTCGTTGTCACACAGACGGTTGGCCCAGTAAAAGGCATCGGGATCCAGTGGCCCGCCGGTGGTCAATCCCAGGTGATGCTGCCCGAAGCGGCCGGTATCCTGAATCAGTGTCATCAGGCCCGGCTGACGGACACGCAGGCCGGTCAGCGTCTGTTCAAGCGTCATCGAGGCAGCCCCCCAAAGCCAGAAACTCGTCGCGCGTAATCGGTTGGAAGCGCACCCTGTCGCCCACGCGCACCGGCATGGAAGGTTCGCGGTCAGGGTCGAACATGGGTTGCGGACACCGGCCGATCAGGTTCCATCCCCCCGGCGAGGCGGCCGGATAGATTGCGGTTTGACGGTCGGCGATGCCGACCGCGCCCCGAGGCACTTTTTGACGGGGTGTTGCCAGGCGGGGGCAGGCGATGCGCGCGTCGACATCCCCCAGGTAGGCAAAGCCGGGGGCAAACCCGATGGCATAGACACGGTATTCACCCGCCTGATGCAGCTCGATCACCTCGTCAGGCGTCAGGCCCGCCTGTGCCGCCAGCGCGGTCAGATCAGGGCCAACCTCCGGGCTGTAATAGACCGGCAGCCTGACCAGACGACCGGTATCCTCCTCGCCAGCATCACCGCCCTGCAACAGCGCCCTGATGCGCTGCTGCATCTCAAGATGATCGGTACGAAAGGGGTCATAGATCACCAGCAGGGATGCATAGGAGGGCACCAGATCCACCAGCTGCTCGCCCAGCGCTTGACGCAGCAGCGTGGCCGCACGCGCCACCGCCGCCGCCACACCGGGCTGACCGTGCTCGCCCAGATAGATCATCAGCGCGCTTTCGCCCGCGACCCTAATGTTCATCCGAGCAACACCTCGCGGATCTCCTGAATCGCCTGTACCCCCGCGGCGTTGTCACCGTGAACGCACACCGTATCGACCTGCAGTTCCAGCGTATGGCCACTGATTGTCGTGACGGTACCGCTGTTTCTCAGCTGTTCGACCTGTTTGAGCATCCTGTCCCGGCTCAGTACGGCCCCTTCACGGCTGCGCGACAACAGCAGGCCGTTATCGTCATAACAGCGATCGGCAAAGGCTTCGAACATCAGCTCGATGCCCCACTCGCTCGCTTCCGCCTGGTGCTGCGTGAACGCGGGCGTCGCCTGCAACATCAGTGCAATGGGCGCGGGGTAATGCGCGATCGCCTGCATCACGGCGCGACGGACCTCGGTGTTGGCCATCATGTCGTTGTAGAGCGCACCGTGCGGCTTGACGTAGCTCAGCGTCATCTGCTGTGTTCGGGCCATCCCGTCCAGCGCCGCAACCTGGTAGTGCATCAGCGCGACGATCTCGTCGGGGTGGCAGTTCAGAGAGCGCCGGCCAAAGCCGACCAGATCCGGATAAGCCGGATGGGCACCGATCACCAAGCCGTGTTCACGTGCCATCGCCAGCGTCTTTTGCATCACCTGGGGATCACCTGCATGAAAGCCGCAGGCAATATTGGCCTGATCGATGTGCGGCATGACGGCCGAGTCAATCCCCATGCGCCAGGCACCGTAGCTCTCTCCCAGATCACAGTTGAGCTTAATGGTCATAACAACTCCTGCAGTGGATGGACGCGCCGCCCTCAGAGAACGGACAGCTTGCTGTTGAGCAGATCGGTCACCAGCATGTGACCAGGGCTGTGCGTGATGCAGAACGGCGGCCTGGCCTGCTCGATGGCCACCTGCGGGGTCACACCGCAGGCCCAGAAGACCGGCACCTCGCCCGGCCGAATGCTGACCGCATCGCCGAAATCAGGACGGCCGATATCGCGGATGCCGATCGCCGCTGGATCACCGAAATGGACCGGTGCGCCATGCACGGAGGGGAAGCGGCTGCAGATCTGAATGGCACGGATCGCATCGGCCGGCTTCATCGGACGCATCGAGACCACCATGTCACCGCTGAAACGGCCGGCGGGCTTGCAGGCGATATTGGTGCGGTACATCGGCACGTTGACCGCTTCGGTCACATTGCGAATTTCCAGGCCATCCGCCAGCAGGGCTTCCTCGAACGAGAATGAGCAACCCAGGGCAAAAATCACCAGATCATCACGCCACTGCTCGCGAATATCCTCGACCTCGCGGACCAGCTCGCCGTGCTCGAAAATTTTGTAGCGCGGAACATCGGTCCGAATGTCCATATCCTCAGCCAGTCCCGCGATGGCAATATCACCGGGGTTGGCCGAGACCCCGACCAGCGGGCAGGGCTTGGGGTTCAGCTGACAGAACAGCAGAAACTCGGCAGCCCAATCCGCCGGCAGAATCGCCAGGTTGGCCTGGACATAACCGCCCGCAAGGCCAGAAGTGTTGCTGTTGAGCTGGCCGCTGCGTATGGCATGACGAATTTCAAGCGGTGTCTTGTTCTGCATGAGTGATCTCCTAGGCAACGGGACGGAAGCGATCATTGCGAGCACTCACAACAACGCCGCCCTGCTTGTATACGCGGGGTACCCGATCCGAAATCGAGCAGACTATTTCATAGCCGATGGTGTTCAGGTCGCGCGCCGCATCCTCCACGCTGAGGCTGTCATTGATCAGATCGACGCGGTCACCCAGGTGCACCCGCTCATCGATCTGCACCATGCACTGATCCATGCAGATCCGGCCAACCAGTGAATAGCGCTTGCCGTTGATCTCCACCTGGCGCCCCTGGTGGTAGCGCAGCCAGCCATCCGCATAGCCGATGGGCAGGATGCCGATACGCATCGGTTTATCCGCCATGAACGTGGCGCCGTAGCTGACCGCATCACCCGCCTGCAGCTCTTTCACCTGCACAATACGGCTGTGCAACGAAAACGCCTGCTTCAACTCAAACGGCAGAGCGAACGCATGACTCGGCGGCAGGCCATACATGGAGATGCCCAGACGGCCAGCATTGGCGACTGACTGGCGTCCAAACCGCAACAGCGCGGCACTGTTCGACAGATGCACAAGCTTGAAATCGGCCAGATCGATCTTCGAAGTCAACTCCGTAACTTTGGCCAGTTGCGCTTCGTAGCCCTGGCGGGTTTCACCGTCTGCCGTAGCGAAGTGCGTAAAGATACCGGTCCGTAACAGCGCCGGGTTCGTGTCCAGCATGGCGCAGGCATGCTGGACGCTGTCTGCATCGGTCATGCCGAGACGGTGCATGCCGGTATCGATTTTCAGATGCACGTTGACGGCCTTGCCCTGATAGTTCAGCACCGATTCAATCCACTGCAGATCATGCGCCGTGACATGAATGTCATGTTCTGCCGCCACGGCAAGATCACAGGGACGAATGGCTCCCATCACCAGAATGGGCGCCGCCTTGATGGCGCGGCGCAGAAACAGCGCCTCATCCAGAAAGGCAACACTGAGCATATCCGCACCGGCAGCCAGCGCCGCCCTGGCGACCTCAACGTCGCCATGGCCATAGGCATTTGCCTTGACCACCGCAAACAGGTGATCAAAGCCAGAATGGCGTTTGATCATACTGACATTGTCGCTGATGCGATCGAGGTCAATTTCTACCCAGGTATCGCGATGGTGCATTTTAAGCCTCACATAAAAAGCCAAAGGCCAACGTGATTAAAATATAAATAATGGTTTAGATAATCACTGATTAATGGGCTGTTTAAATCATGAAACAGAAAAGAAAATTCCGTTTATATAAGGCCCATATCCGGCTGATCAGTCTTCCTGGCACTATATGGGCTAGCATGAAACTGCCGGTTTTCAGGCATGATTCGACTGAATCGAACGCAGCGCCGTTACCCGTCCACTGCGTTATCCTTCTGGCCACTCAAAATACACTTTGCATGACAACGGCCTATGTAAATACTCAATGAAGTTGTTCATGTCGGCTAAACCGCTAACTCAACCCCATAGGGCGTTCAGCAATTGTTTTTTGCCTGCCGGTTGAACAACCTCATTGCTGGTATATTGCCGCGACAAACATCAGGCCTGTCGAAAATCGAACCAGATCCCCTTGAGCACCGTGTATTCATCAAACGCATGTATCGACTTGTCACGGCCGTTACCCGTCTGGCGGAAGCCGCCGAACGGCATGCTGATCTGGTTATCGGCACCGAAGTAGGCATTCACATTGACGTTGCCGGTGCGCATTTCCGTTGCGACCTTGTGCGCCGTGCGCAGGTTTTCGGTCCAGACGGCACCCGACAAGCCGTAGATGCAGTCATTGGCCAGGGCGATCGCTTCTTCGGCCGTCTTGAACTTGATCACACACAGCACCGGCCCGAAGATCTCTTCCTGAGCGACCCGCATGTCGTTGCGCACATCGCACAGGATGGTGGGCTTGTAGTAAAGGTCGCAGCCATCGATGCTGACCGAGGACCCGCCGCAGACAACGCGCGCGCCCTCCTCTTGTGCCAGATCGACGTAGCTCTGTACGGTTTTCAGCTGGGAGGTGCTGATCATCGGCCCCATGAGTGTGTTTGGATCCATCGGATGACCCGGCTGCCAGGTCGATTCCGCCACTTCGGTCAGTCGGCGCACCACCTCGTCATGTACATCCTCATGCACCAGCAGGCGCGAACCGGCACTGCAGGTTTGTCCGCTGTTGAAGAAGATCGCAGCCGCTGACGACGGGATGGCCTTGTCCAGATTGGCGTCGGCAAAAATGATATTGGCGCTCTTGCCCCCCAGCTCGTTGAAGATCAACTTGAGGTTGGACTCGCCGGAGTATTTCAGCAACTCCTTGCCGATCGGCGTTGAACCGGTGAAGCCGATGCAATCAACATCCATATGCAATCCCAGCGCCTTACCCAGGCGAGCACCAGGCCCGGTGATGACGTTCAGCACTCCGGCCGGCAGCCCCGCCTTATCTGCCAGCAGCGCAATCTTGATCGCGGTCAGCGGTGTCAACGAAGCCGGCTTTAATACCACCGAGTTGCCGGCACCCAGCGCGGGCGCCAGCTTCCACATGGTCGTAGCCAGGGGATAATTCCACGGCATGATCGCCGCTACGACCCCTACCGGCTCGCGGCTGACAATACCGAGCGTATCCTGTTCATGCGGGGTGGTTTCACCATAGAGCTTGTCGATGCACTCGGCGGTCCAGCGCAGGGTACGAATACTGGAATGTACGTCGCCGCCATCGTCATCCATGGTGCAAGCAATGGGCTTACCCGTATCCAGCGACTCCAGCATCGCCAGCTCTTCCCAGTGCTGCTCGATCAGATCCGCCCAGCGCAGCAATACTGCCTTGCGCTTGGCCGGCGCCAGCTTGCGCCACTCGCCCTTTTCAAAGGCTTCACGCGCGCTGGCAACGGCCAGATCCACATCGCGTTCGTCACAACTGGCAACCTGGACCGTGACCGCCCCGGTGGCCGGATTGACGTTATCGGTTACGGCTCCAGAGAGCGCATCAACACATTGACCACCAATAAAGGCACGGCCTTCGATCGAAAGTGAATCAGCAAACGCTTGCCAGTCTGAACGGGTACGATTAGTCAAGGTCATTCTCCTGCCCGGATTCTGTTTATTGATTCATGAGCGCCGCTTCGGTCCTGTATTGCTCAAGCGGGCACAATATCAGCCAATAAATCATATAACACCATATGATATTGTCAATAGACATTAATCCAGCTCGAATGGCACCGATAAAACAAAAAACCCCGCAATGAAATTGCGGGGTCCCGGAAGAGAAAACAGTAGGAATCAGGATGTGGCGTTTACTTCTGCCATCGCTGCCGTAACGGCTTCATGACGCTCCTTGGCATGTGCCAATGGAATCATCACCGCAACAAGTGTCAGGCCGACCGCAATCGCAATACCCCAGGCGGTAGCGGTGTAGCCACCCCAGGAGATAAGCGTACCGGAAATGGACGGCCCCACAGCGATACCCAGGGTAAGGAAGGCACCACAAGCCGCTGCGAGACGACCTTCACTGTCCAGAAAGGCTGCCAGAGAGGTCAGGTAAGCCAGGGTATAGAAGTACGTGGCGGCAATGGCCATGACCCCGATCGTATACATCAGCTTGGAGGTTTCGCCCAGCACGTAGAACAGACTGGAGGCGCCGGTCAGCAGAATCCCCAGAATGACCGGGGTTCCAACGCCAAGACGCTTACCGATTACCGCCACAGCCAGAGGTCCAACGAGACCGACCAGCGCCTGAAGTGAAAACAGGAAGCCAAGGGTTTCGCCGTCATAGCCAACGCGGACACCGACCTGCTCGACGAACGCCCAGCCCATGGTATCGCGCGTGGAGAACAGGAAGGTTGCCACCATGATGGCGATTGCCGCACCTGACATCAGCTTCTTGTTGGAGCCGATATGATGGTGCGGATGTGACTCAGTGCTTGCTTTCTGTTTCATCAGAAAGACCGGCAGCATCATGATGGCCTGGGTAATGGCCAAGGCATAGTAGACTCCGGCCAAGCCACCTTCAGCCATGGCACTGGCAAAGGTCACCATGACAACCGTCATCATGGCCACGAAAAACAGGTTCATGTAACCGGCAACATTGTCCGGATCTCGTGCGCTGGACACGGTCGCATTACCGCAGGCAAAGGCCAGGCCACAGCCGGCACCCACCAGGCAGCGCATTAAGGTCAGTGACGTGATATCGGTGATATGGGCAGACATCAGGTTGCCGATAACAGCAATGGCTGCACCAAGCAGCGCCATCGTTTTGCGTGGGGCCCGTCCCATCAACGGTGCCACCAACAAAGATGCCAGCATCATGCACATGAATTCGGCGGAAAGAAGATAACCGGCCTGGGCTTCGTCGAGTCCCAGATCACTGATAACCGCACTAATCATGTACGGCAGAGCCAGTAGCGCCAACAGGCCGATACCATAGGCAGCGGCAAAGGCGGACAGTACGAGTGACCAGCTTTCCGGTAAATGTTTACGAATCGCTTCCATTGTTGTGTTCCTCTGAAGTTGAACGGTTTCAGGTTTGAGTATGCGCTTTGTCGTTGCACCCAACCGCAGACTGATCCCACCTCCCGCAGCCAGACGGGTGTAGGACAAGCCACTCAAGTTCATTGGAGCACATTACGTGCCAATACATTTAAATGTAGTTTTTATACTATATATTGGAGATTTTTCTTATTTCACACCGATAAACAGTAAATTTTACTTCTCCAAATAGTGCATTTAATACTGAAACGCACCAATTTGACGCAAGAAAAGGGCAACAATAAGTAACATATGGGTTACATATAGTAACAAATGTTAAATATTTTCATAAGTGATACCCGAGGTAACACCCCGTTCGGGGTGCCGGGCCTTAAAGAAAAGCCGGATTGAATCCGGCTCAGAAGACCATGCTTTGATGATGTGAGGAGTGAGGGGACTGTAACAGCGACCAATGTACCCCCTCGTGACCCAGATCCAGTATTTGGCGCTGGATTTGAGGCGAGTTCAGCGCCTGGCGCGCCAGCTCTCCGGCACTGTAGTTGGCATTGTTCGCCGCGATTACCCGCCCCTGCTCTGAGACCAGCATCGCGTCATTCCCGATATGCAATAGTGAACGCATCAACACCGATTCGAACCGGCTCAAGGCGACGTCGGCACCTGCGATTCCGACAAAACGCCCATCAATGTGAATCGGTAATGAGAACGTCAGGAGATACATATCCTGGCCATATAGATCGACATAGGGGCCTGCGATCATGCGGCGCCCCTGTTTACGAGGCTGCGAGAACCAGGCCATATCCAGGTAGTTGTAGTAGTAGTCGCTGCTTCGGTTAAAGTTCAGATTAAGCGGGACAATGTGCCCATTGGTACTGATCTGTCGCCACTCAACATGCATCTCGGTGTCAGTGAGTAGACCAGGCTCCAGGACGACGCCGGTGCCTTGAAGGGTTGTTCGTGTTAAGTTCAGATGGTGATCTAGAAGAGGACGTAACACCCTGAAATCTTTGGCCATAAGGCCTTCACCCGTAGCCGTGCTACGGTGAAATATCTGCTGGACGGCCTGTTCAATCTGTTCAAGGCGTTCAAAAACCTCGCTCACTGCTCTGGCGATACCATCAAGACAGGACTGCTGAACATGTTCGACTGACATGACACTTTCCTCTATGGCTGTTGGCCGTTTTCACACGGCTGAAGTCCAATAAACAATAGCTCTAAATGTTTGAGCCTTTGCTTTATAGAAGCAATGTTTGTGCCAGTCAGGATTCTTCTTCTGAAGCCATCAGCTCCAGCTTGGCGTTGATCACGCGCTTGATCCCTTTACAGACATGCGCCTCCGCCAGTGCCCCGGCAAGATTGGCGTCACCGCTGATAATGGCATCCAGTATCATCTGGTGAGCCCCCTGAATCTGTTGCGTACTCGGTGTTGAGTCCAAAGGTAACCAGAGCAACTCACCCAGCTCGCCCTGCAGCCTGATTTCTGCATGGGTCAGGCGAATAGACTGGGTCGCAGCCGCTATCTCAATGTGAAAGCGAGCATCAGCGCGACGCATCTCTCGACGACTATCCGCTTGTCCCAATGCATCAATGTAGCGACGAATCTGCTGATGATGTTCTTCGGTACTGCGCTGAGCGGCCAAACGTGCGGCAGCTCCAGAAATAGCCATGTGCTCATCACTAAGATCGCGCAGTTCGATGGTGCTGAGTTCACGCAGGCGCGCAAACAGCAACTCTGGTGGTGTTTCAACCGATGTGCAGATAAAACTCCCGCCCTTGCGTCCCCTGCGAGTCTCAATCACGCCTCGCTGGCGCAGATAAACCAGGGCTTCACGCAAGGTAACCGTAGAAACGCCAAACTGTGCCGAGAGTTCACTCTCACTCGGCAATTGCTGGCCCTCTACATAGAGGCCCAGATCAATCGCCTCCATCAGGCGACGTACGACTTCATCCGTACGTCCTTCTTGGCGCAAGCGCATGAAGGAACCGGCATTCGGCGGGGTCTTTTTTTGCATTGTTGCTAGAGTTGCATGCTGTTACGGGACGCTCAGTTTATCAGAGTTTCAACTTCATGGATTGTTTACGCATTAAAAAAGGGAGCGCTGAGGCTCCCGAATAGGTGTATGTCGAATGACACTGTACTCAACTTAGAACGTGCGAGAAACGGACAGGACCAGAGTATCGTCGTTTCGGAAGAGACCAGTATCGATCTCTGCATCCTTGTCTACACTGGTCATGACCCAGGCAGCAGACATATCCAGGCCCGCCCAACTGCCGGACACGCCAATGGAATAATCCTCATAATCATCCATATCGACTTCGCCCCAGTATTCACCGAAGCTGTGGCCGGCATGCAGATCCAGTGACAGGTTTTCCATCAAGGGGTGACTGTAATCCAGGCTCACATACTGGCCGTCTTCACCGGTATTGAAATAGTCACCGGCATACGCATAAGACACTGCGGCGTTGCCATAAGAAAGGCTGAAGTTCAGCTCAGCATAGTCACCATCTGCTGCGTCGTAACCCGGATAGGTGTAGTACGCCAGCATGACGTCATAGCCGAAGTTGTCATTGAAGCTACCTGCGTAGCCGACATAGTAATCGACTTCCAGATTGGCATCGTCGCCAAAATCCACGTTGCTGCCCCAGATACCGGCGTATGCGCCATTCTCGAATGCAACATCCAGACTCCCCTGGATGGCGGCATCACCGGCAGTCTGAGAAATACCGTGGAAACGGTAGTCGTTGGTGAAGCCGACAGTACCGCTGACATCAGCCGCCATGACGGGAGCCGCCGTGAGGCACGCCATCAAGCCCAGAATTTTCTTCATCATATCAGTCCTCATTCATGCAAAAACGGGGGCCTATCGGAGCGCCCGTCACGGTGCGGGACGGGCGCTCATGCTTAGAACGGGTAATTCAAGGTCGGCATCCACTGCTGCCACAGGGCCTTGAGGCTGCCATCCTGTTTGGCCCTTGCCAGAGCTTGATCGATCGCAGCCAACCAGCCGGCATCAGACTGCTTGCTAACAGCAATGCCCCAAGCGTTCTGTGTTGGCACTACAAAGGCAATAGCAAGGTCTGTTTCATCAGCCAAGGGTACCAGTGCGACATCGTCGTCGACGAAGGCATCCACCTCTCCTGCACGGAGGGCTTTTACCATATCGCCCATAACATCGTCTGTATCGCCACTGAAAGGTACTGTAATGCACCCTTCGAAGGTTTCCGCCAGAGCCATATTCAAGCTATCAGCAATTGCGCCGACCCGCTTACCAACCAGGTCCTGCGGTGATTGAATGTCGCTGCCAGCCATGACCATGACGGCCTCGTCGAAGACGGCATAGGGCTCGGTAAAATCTCCCAGGGTCTTGCGATACTCCGAAATGCCCTGACCGCACAACAGCATGTCACCATCATTCGCATCCAGAGCAGGATAGAAATCCGCCCAGTTGCGATAGATAAACTCACATTCACGCCCCAGCTTGTCAGCCAGCAGACGGGCCACATCGGCTTCGTAGCCATGGCGGATGCCCTGGTCGTCACGCCAAAACAATGGCGGTGCCGGCAGGTCAGCACAGACGACACGCAGCGTCTTGTCTTGGGTCTGGCTCACGGCAAGTACTCCGTATACATTTTCTGCTCCCAATCGGTCACGCTGGCACAGAAACGGGCCCATTCATCACGCTTAAGAGCACGGTACAGTTCGCCCATTTCCTTCGGCATAGCAGCCTGAATCACGGCATCTTCGTCGAATGCCTGAATCGCATCGCCCAGCGTTTTCGGCAGAATACGAGCATCATCAAGATCCTGAGGCACGCTGTTGCTGCCATCTGGCTCGCCCGGATCAATCCGATTCTCAATACCATCCTTCATAGCCGCCAGCAGCAGCGTATGTGACAGGTAGGGGTTCACACTGGCATCCGGAATCTTGTATTCCAGG
Source organism: Marinobacterium sp. MBR-111 (assembly GCF_040547585.1). Classification (NCBI taxonomy): domain Bacteria; kingdom Pseudomonadati; phylum Pseudomonadota; class Gammaproteobacteria; order Oceanospirillales; family Oceanospirillaceae; genus Marinobacterium; species Marinobacterium sp. MBR-111. The sequence continues at coordinate 17,298 of NZ_JBEPQA010000028.1, read as the reverse complement.
CGTCCATTGGCCGACAGGCGCACGGTGCAGGTCTTGTTGTCCATACCCCAGTTCACCCGGCTGGGTGCAAACAATCCAGTGTCCCAAAAGCGCTTGTAGGAGTTGACCGTAGAGCCCATCACGATCATGGAGCCCGGTGCATGTTTAAGCACGCCACCCAGAGCATGCTGTCCGACTTCAGTAAGATGAAGTTCGCGGCGCCCCTTCTCTTCCAGCATGTTCTGGCCATCACTCCACAGACTGAAGTTATGGTGACAACCATTTCCCATACTGCCAGTGGTCGGCTTAGGCATAAAGCTGGCCTTGACGCCGCATTCCTTTGCAACCTGCCGGCAGATCAGACGGTAAGTCATCATACGGTCCGCCGTCAGATGACAATCATCAAACATCCAGTTCAGTTCCAGCTGACCCGGGTCTTCATAGTCACCCTCGATCATATCCAGACCCATTTCGGTCGCGTAGCTCATCACTTTCTTCAGGATGGGGCGCATCAGCTCCAAGTTACCCAGGTGGTAGGCGGGACTGGCACCCGGACGAACATGCACTTCCAGGCCGTCACCGATCCAGGACATTTCCGGCTCGAGACCGGTTTTCAGTACCATGCCGGTCTGCTCGATAAACGCCTTGTGCGTATCCAGCAACAGACCGCGCGCATCGGTGGCCAACGGGCTTCCGCCGATTTCAGGGATGTGCTCCGGTTCATACACACGGCAGAAGAAGGATGCGATGGTTCTATCCCAGGGCAGGATATTGAAGGTTGAGATGTCAGGCACTGCAGTGAATTCAGCTGCCTGAGCTCCCCCCCCGAGCAGAACGCCATCACGGGTTGATTGCAGGTCGCAGATCGCCGTGCGGTGGAACTGCACGCCCTTCTCCAGGTTACGCAGCAGGTGACGCGCCGGTACCACCTTAGCAATCACTCGCCCGGTCAGGGTTACGACCTGATAGTAGATCAGTTCAACACCAGCCTCGCGGATGCGCTGTCCCAGCTCATCGGTTACGGAGGAGCGTGTATTCATTTCTCTATGAAGATCCAGTGCTGTCATTGAGAGACTCTCCTTTAGCGGCCCAGGTTCAGGTAACCGCTTGTTGTTTTTTAGTCTGCGTCCGCGTCTGGCTGACCGTGGAAACAGATATAAAATAAGATATGGTTTTATATGTTTCAACTAAAATTTAACCCATTTTCACACTCATTCGAGTTGATCAACGGGTGTTGGGGTACATCAACGGCAGAATTGCCGAAAGAAACCTGCGACCCAGGTCGCAATGCGCTTGTTGTCCACAAGCTGGGTATTCACCGAGTCCAGAGCCGCCTGGGCCAGATCCTCACTAATGGTTGAACCACCATAGAGTTCGGCCAAGGCACGCACATAGTCCGGCGTAAATTCGGGATGATATTGCACCGAAAGCGCCGGAAACTCATATTCCAGTGCCCCGAAAGGGCAGTGGTCCGAGCCGCCGGCCACGGTCGCGCCAGGCGGCAAACGCACAACCTGATCCTGGTGGAATACCAGGGCAGAGCCGTCCGCCACATCCGCTACCGCATATCGGTAGGGCTGAGCACCTATGCCCCAACCCTGCTCGGCTCTGGCGGTTTTGCCGCCAAATGCATCGGCCATCAACTGATGCCCGAAGCAGATGCCAAACACCGGACGCGCCTGCTGTCCCAGAGACTGAACAAAGGCGCGCAGCCGATGAATCCACTCAATGTCTTCGTAGACGCTGAATTTGGAACCCGTCAGCACATAGCCGTCGAAGGCATCCGGTGCCGGCAACGGATCGCCCTGCACGGCACTGATGCTAATGAACTGAGCTTCCGGCAAGGCATCACCGAGCCATTGAGCAACCATCTGTGGATAACTTTCGTATCGCCCGGCCAGTGCATCCGGCACCAGCCCATTCTCGATCACGCAGATCCGCAGGGGCTTAGTGGCTTGTGTTGTCATCAACACCTCTCCTGTCATCAGCTTAGGCAAGCTCAGCAACTACGCCACCGAGCCATTCCAGTGCCACATCGGTCGGCATCTCGCCACTGGAGGCATCATGTACACCACGCTTACCCACTTCGCTAGCCCCCAGTTCAATCAACACATCCGCCATGATGGCGCTACCCTTGTTAAAGGTTTCGTAGAAGCTGTCGCCCAGACCGAAGGCCGCGAACTTCACTCCACTGAGATCAGGACGTGTTTCCTGCAGTTTGCTGAAGAAGGGCTGCGCCGAGTTCGGCAGCTCACCATCTCCATAGGTGGAACACACCAGAATCAGCCTGTCGCCTTCGCTCAGAGCTGACGGATCAGCCGAGGCCATGTCTTCGCAGCTGACGTCAAAGTCCGCAGCCAGCTGTTCCTGAATATCATCGGCAACCAGTTCCGCGTTACCGGTTTCGGTGCCGTATACAACCAGTATTTTCATCAGATTTGCTCTCCCGAATCGCACTGCCGCGCGACGTTTACCATGTTGGAAAGATCCGTCAGCTTGCGACGCAGGCGATCCTGCGGTGCACTGTCGGTCTCGCAGGCATCGATACGCTGCCAGCCTGCAAAATCAGTGGCCTCAACCAGCTTGACTGCCACGGCCGAGTAACCTGGGCGACTTTCGTCATGCTCGGCAAAATCAGCAATGATGCACTCTGCAACCCGTTTCGAGTCCATGCGATTTTCCGGTATCGTGCCGCGGGGGCCGCGTTTGAACCATCCGGTACAGTACAGCCCCTCATCCAGTTTGCCCGCGGCGACATCCGCATCCGGACCGACCAGGGCGTCACGGTTGAAGTCCCGCTCAGAATCGGCGGCAAAGCCGATTGCCGTGACCACGCTGTCGGCTTCGAGCACCAGGTTGACCGATTCATGGCCGGTCGCGCTGAAGTGGATGCGCTCGACTGACGTTGCGCCCTCCAGCTGTACCGGTGTCCAGCCAAAGTGAAAATGGACCTCCAGACGACGGTCCTGATTCGATTCGATTTCAGCCAGCCGCTGCAGCACTTCACCGCGCGGACCCTGCTCGGCCAATGCCTGCGGCGTCTGATGCACGATGAAATTGACGCCCGAAAGCTCGGCCAGCTCCTTCACCATGACAGTATCGAACTTGGCATCGGACAGCGGGGAGCGGCCCACGATATCGATCCGGCTCAACGCATCACGCTGCACCTGTGACAAACCGCACTCCGACACCTCGGAGCCGACGAATTCCTCACTGGACTTGCTGAGCAGACGCAGGACGTCAATCGCCACATTGCCATTGCCGACGATGACACAGCGCTGGCCAAGTCGATACTCGCTGCCCTGCTCATCCGGGTGGTCGTTCAACAGCCGCGTCAGCGGGCCGGAACGATAGACACCGGCCAGGGTTTCGCCGGGGATATTCATCGCCCGGTCGCCGTAGAGCCCGGTCGCCAGCACCACAATATCGTAGGCGGCTCGCAGCTCATCCAGCGTAATATCGTGGCCGACCTGGACGTTACCGTAGAAATTGACACGATCACGCGTAAACAATCGCTCAAACTGACGGGCAATCGCCTTGGTCCCCGGGTGATCCGGCGCCACACCGTAACGCACCAGTCCGTAGGGCACCGGCAACCGGTCGTAAACGCTGATCTCGCTCTCACTCCACTGCTTGCGCAGTGCCTGAGCCAGATAGCAGCCGGACGGACCGCTGCCGACAATGGCTACGCTTGGGGTAGTCATGCGACGGCACTCTTGTCAAAACGAATCGGCATGGTGCTGGCACCGGTATTGCCGCTGTCCGGCAGCCAGGTCGGCTCACCCTGGTAGGCGATGTTCTTCAGCCGCTGCGCCAACAAGGCCAGTGCTTCTGTCATATCGCCACGGGCAATGAAGTGACCAATGCAGTGATGGGCTCCGGCGCCGAAACCAAAATGCGGACAACGCTTGGCGGTAATGTCGAACTCTGGATTTTCGAACGCTCGCGGATCCGAGCCGGCGGCCTGGCTGAACAGATGGACGGTTGTACCCTGCTTGATCTCCAGCCCCTGATAGCTGAAATCTTCAACGGCTTCACGGGTCACCCAGGTGACGGTCGGGCGCACCCGCATCACCTCTTCTACCGCCGCGCGCGCCAGCTCCGGTTGTTTACCCAACAGGGTCCACTGATCAGGATGCTGCAGGAAGGTGTCCATGGCGAGTGATATCTGGTTACGCGTGGTATCGATACCCCCGAAGATCGCCAGCACGATCATGTCATACAGCTCTTGCTCACTGAGCGCGTTCTCGTCTTCCAGGTTGGCTTTGACAAGATAGCTGAGAAAGTCTTCACCCAAGCCATTGCGTTTTACCAGCGCAACCGCCTCACGGGCATAGTCAAACATTTTGTCGGTCGCATCGTTGACCAATTCCTCATCCTGCTTGTAGGTCACACTGAGGGCCTGGCCCATGTCAACCGCGATACGCGCCAGACGCTCCCACTCATCCAGCGGCAACCCCAGCAGCGAGCAGATCACCATGGTGGCGTAAGGTTCTGAAAATTCGGACACGAACTCACACTCGCCGCGTTCGATGAAACTGTCGATCAAGCCGTTCGCCATGTTCTGGAACTCCGGCGTCATCTTCTTCACCAGCTTCGGCGAAAAAGCCGGATTGGCCAGACGACGCAGCCGGGAGTGATCCGCACCTTCTTTACTCAACAGCATGCGCATCCACCATTCGGCAAAGCTGCCAACAGCGTTGTTGTGAGCCGGCCAGGCATAGCTGCCCTGACGCAGACGCTGATCACGGATCAGCTTGTTGATCTCGTCATAGCGCAGTACCGCAATGCCGTAGGGCGTGCGGGCAAACCAGCTCTTTTCACGCGCGGCCAGAACAGCCTCGGAACGAATGGAAAAATTCGGGTCTGCCACATCCAGAAATGGTGCTTCATTCAAATCTGTGATCGGTGCTTCATTCATATTGAGTTCTCCAGCCCATGTCGCTGTGTCTTTATCATCTGGTTTGCCGCTGGCTGATAACCGTATCTCATCCTTTCAAAGAGCCGCGCCCGTTCGAGAGGTGGTTCTGAGCCTGTTAAATCAATATAAAATATGGTTTCATATGTTTCAACGTGTTTTTGTCAATAAATTTAGTCAGCGAGAGCCCTTCCTCAACGGTCAGGGTTTTCACTGCAAGCACTCAGAAACTCAATCACCTCCACACCATCGACAAGGGCTCAACCGTGAAAGCAAAAACAGCTATCGCCATCGTACATGACCGTAATGATGTTCTCGGATGCCTGCCGGAGCTACTGACAGAACTGAACATCAGCCTGAGTGTGATTGCCGTCACCGATACTCTGCCGGCACCGCAGGATGCGGATATTTTCTTCGTTATGGGTAGCCCTGAGTCCGCCCATGACAACTCCCTGCCCTGGATTGAAAAAGAGTTGAGCTGGCTACGGATGATGCTGGCCAGTGCCAAACCCCTGTTCGGCATCTGTTTCGGCAGTCAGATCATCGCCCGTGCCATGGGGGGCAAGGCCCTGGCGCTGCCGGAACCTGAAATCGGATTCGTTGACGTCAAGGCCAACGATGGTCAGTGGCGCCACCCCGGCCCCTGGCTCGACTTCCACTTCGATACCTTCGCCCTGCCTGAAGATGCCTGTCTGATGGGCATCACCGAGCTGGCACCGCAAAGCTACCGACGCGGTAACTGTTGGGCGGTGCAATTTCATCCTGAAATCAATGTGGAGATGTTCGATACCTGGGTGGCTTACTGGAAGAAGTCTGCAACCGGGCAAGCGTTTTTGCAGAAATCGGCCGATCTAGTCGCCGAGATGCGGCGTGAAATCGCGAGTAATGAAACCACGTGCAGAGATAACTTCAGAAACCTATTACAGGACTTTTTAGCCTCAGTAATTAGCTGCACCTGACTGTGCAGTGCAATACTGTCGGCGTGCAATCTGCGGAAACTCACTGCCGTAGCAGACCGCCACGCCGACCTTGCCGAAGGAGGTGTCCAGCACCCTGATCACCTCACCGGCCTGAAGCTGCCAGCGTTCTGATCCGAAGCGGGTCATATGAAGTTTGTTCTGATAGTCACGGCTGCCATCGGGACGAAACAGCCAGACGCGGTTGCGGTATTGGCCGTCAAGCCTGATGCCGCGGGAAGATGCCCGCCAGAATATGCAGACCGTGCAGCTGCGCAAGAAAAGTGAACCGCGCCACGAGCGACTTATACACCTCTGTATCGCATCAAGCTGGCGGTCCAGACAGACACAGACCTCTCGACCGAACAGGGAGGTCAGTTCTATGCTGAAATATTCGTGTAAGACCAAAAACTCGGCCCCTCTGCGGCAAGGCGTCCTGCTACCATGGCGTCAATCTTGCGCGTATAGACCTACCAGTCGTCGAGCTAGTCGATCGAGTACTAGGCAAAGGCCTGAACGTGCGTTGCTCGGGGCACTGTACCACGCAGAACACGCTGAACATCCAAATGTCGTGCCGCTATGGCAACTCTGTAACCCTTGTCCGCAAATACACGGGCAATCCCCAGCCCAATGCCCTTGCTTGCTCCAGTCACAAGCACTACGGGTTTGCTGTCATTCATGCCTATACCTCGCTCAATTCAGCCATGCGCCTGACGATCAGACCGTCCCTTCACCAAACAGTTTGAGCCCCACCACACCGGCGATGATCATGCCGATACAGCCCATCCGGATCAGGCCGCCCGGTTCCTGCATGAACAGGATACCGACAACCGCCAGTGCCGACGCGCCGATCCCTGACCAGACCGCATAGGCTGTTCCCACTGGAATGGTGCGCATCGCCAGTGACAACAACCCCAGGCTGACCACAATCAATGCAGCCGTGATCAGTGAGGGCCACAGCCGGGTGAAGCCGTCACTGTATTTGAGGCCGATCGCCCAGAGGCATTCCAGCACCCCGGCGATCAGCAGATAGATCCAGCCCATTCAACGCTCCGTTTCAGTTGGCGGGATCGAAGCGCGACAGCCATTCGACGGCCAGGTCGTGATACCGCCCCAGTCCCTTGTATTCGATCAGTTCCGGCGGCAGGGTCTTGAGCACACGGTGCATGCGGCGCGCCCAGTCCGGGTTGGTCACCAGATCGTCAAAGCTGATCAGGAAGGTACGAATGCTGAACATCAGCGCATTGCTGCGCGGCATGCGATCCAGCACCTGCAGTTCCACTCGAAGGTGTACTTTCTCACCCACGTTATCAGCAGTAACGCTGGCCCGGTCGGTGCCCCAGTTCGGATAGGTTTCCGGCGAGGTATCCATGCGTGCGTTGACAGTCAGGGTCCAGTTCAGGCGACGCACTGGACGCCCGACCGGAATGGCGGTCAGATACTTCAGGGCACGATCAAACACGCCCATTTCGTGGGCCAGCGGGACCGGGCCGTGCCACTCGGAAAAGCTCATGCCGGCATCGAACGCCAGCGACCAGTCGGCTGGGCAGGTCACGATGCCCGCATCCAGGAACAGGTCACCATCACGCTGGTCCAACAGTGCGAAGTCGCCCTGTACCTGACGGCCCATGTACTCCATCGGTGGCAACGGCAAGGTGCTGCTGTCACCAAAGGTGAAGCTATCCTTGATATTGAGCAGCCGGTTTTCCCAGGTCCACTGGTCACCATCAACCTGCAGGCTGAAATGTTCGGGGTAATCCGCTGCCAGTGATGTCATGCATCGCTCGATCATATCCCAGCACGCGAGATCCATATGCGGCATCGCCAGACAGCGTTTGGGATTTTCTTCCAGCACGGTGGCACGCTCGGCCATCTCCGACAGATAGTGTTCGTCGATATCCAGCAGAAACTCAAACACTGACCCTTCCGGCCCCGGCGTCACGTGGGGCTCAATGTTGACCGAGTAGCGATACTCGTCCTCTGGAAACGGGAACGGAAAACGTGCAACGGCACCGGGGCTGTTGCTGTAGGTAAAGTCATCACGAAAGGTTTGTACGGGTTTGGGTGACATGCGCATAGCTGTCGCTCCTATAGATCCAAAGTCAGGTGTTTGCCGGCGGCACGGGAGACACAGGGCATAATGCAGCTGCCGCTGGAGCGCTCGTCGTTGGACAGGAAGTCATCTCGATGTTCAACATCGCCCTCAAGAACAGCCGTGCGACATTGGCCACAGACGCCTGCACGGCACAGATTGGGAACCTTGACGCCTTCACGCTCCAGCGCTTCAAGCAGGCTTTCATCGGCCGCTACGTCCACCGTTTTTCCGCTGTGGGTCAGCTGCGCCTTGAACGGCTCGCCCGGCTCGGGTGCGGCAAAGGCTTCGAAATGGATCAGGCTGTCTGGCCAGCCCAAAGCGGCTGCCGTGCTGCGAACACCATCAATCAACGATTCAGGGCCACAGATATAGACATGGGTCCCCGGCCCCTGACCGCTCAACACGGCAGTCAGGTCACATTTATTACCCTGCACAGAGTCATAGCGATGGAGAGCCGATCCAAGTTGCTGCTGCAGTTGATCCAGATAGGCGCCGGTTTGACTACTTCGATACAGATAGTGCAACTCGAACTCAGCACCCTTCCGTTTGAGTTCCGGGATATACGACATGAAGGGGGTGATGCCAACGCCACCGGCAATCAGCAGGTGTTTGCGGGCAGTCATCACGGGAGCAAAGAGGTTGGCCGGTGGTGTGATCGCCAGCTGGTCCCCTACGTTCACCTGTCCATGCATGAAAGAAGAACCGCCACGGGAGGCGTCCTGCAACCGCACGGCAATGCTGTACCGGCGCGGCGTGGCAGGGTCACCGCACAACGAATAGGCATTGCGGATCTCGCGCGATGCGCCCGGCATGATCACCTGAACATGACTGCCGGGTGAAAACGCCGGCAGTCGGCCTTCAATCGCTTCCAGTTTGAACTCTCGAATCATCGGTGCCACCTGCTCGATGGCCATCACACGCACCGGTATGCTGTCGATACTCATTACTGCAACACCTCCTGTTCCGGCTGTTCATCAGGATCTTCAGCATTGATCTGCACCCCTACGTAGGCACCATGCAGACGGGCAAAATGATCCCGTACCAACAACAAACGACCACACCCTGTGCAGGTGTGAGGACTGGCTGCCACCCCCTCCATGAGGGTGTAGCAATGGGTGCAGAACAACCGGCGGGCGGCACTAATCGGAGGGGCCAGCTGGATCTGCTCATCAACCAGCCCGGCCGACAGCGCTTGATTGCGTATGTCCCACAGGAAGCCTTCACTTCCGGCCACGTACAGCCGGGTGGTCACCGGCGCGTCATTCAGAATGTGTTGCAGGTAGCCCGACAGGGAATCCGCCAGCGTGCCCGGGGCATTGCCCGGTTCCGCCACCAGCCATTGGGCACCTGATTCCGCACACTGACGGTACAGCGGTTCCAGCAGGTGCTCTGCGTCTGACTCACTGACAAACAACTGTAACCCTGCCGTCGCGACCAGCTCGGGTAGCGTGTAGGTTGGACGACTCTTAATGGATGGATCGATCTGCATCACTACTCCTTTTGGGTTACCCAAAATTTATTAGTGGTGTAATTTATTTCTCCTCAGGAAAAGCAATTTTTCTGCCAAAAGATGAAAATATATAGATTTCAATATCTTAGGATCATCAATCCAAAACATCTCCTCTATAAGGGCACAGCAACAGTGCATTTCCGTATCCGGATGACTCAGCACAGGGCAGATGATCATTACGGTGCAAAAGTACCCCGGTTGACCCAAAACGGGTCGCACTTCAGCTACCCGTACCCAAATATTGGCCAAGGCCCGAGCCAGTTTTGATTGGGATTATTTTTTCATTTTATAAATCATGAGGTTGAGTCTTAATGGCCCGGAACTTGCTTTCCTATCAGGAATAATAGTTCCTCTTCAGGAATTAATTATGATCTGTTACCAATGGAGAGAAAAATGGCTAATTCATGGCGTATCGCCGCACTGGCTGAAAGACATCGTGCCCTGGGCTCAAACCTTGAAGACTGGAACGGCCTGCCTACGGCATGGACCTACAGCAAAAGCGGTTACACTCTGGCCGATGAGCACGAAGCAATCCGTACCAAGGCAGGCTTGATGGATGTATCAGGCTTGAAGAAGGTGCACTACGTGGGTCCACATGCCGAGAGTCTTCTGGAGTGGGCCACCACGCGTGACATCTCCAAGCTGTATCCGGGCAAGGCGGTCTACGCGACCATGCTGAATGAAGCCGGCAAGTTTATCGATGACTGTGTCATCTACCGCATGGGCCCCAACGCTTTCATGGTTGTGCATGGCACCGGCGCCGGCTATGAACGCCTGACCCAAGCGGCACTGGGCAAACAGGTTGCCGTGCTGTTTGATGACGACATGCACGATCTGTCACTGCAAGGCCCCACTGCGGTGGACTTCCTTGCTGAGCATATCCCCGGCATCCGGGATCTGGCCTACTTCCACCACACGCACGCACGCCTGTTCGGTTGCCCGATCACCATTTCACGCACCGGCTATACCGGCGAGCGCGGTTACGAGATCTTCTGCAAGGCGGCCGACGCCACCACCATCTGGGACGGCATTCTGGAGCACGGCAAGGCGTTCGGCATTATTCCCTGCTCTTTCACCGCTCTCGACTGGCTGCGTACCGAAAGCTACCTGTTGTTCTATCCGTTCGATAACTCCGAGATGTACCCGTTCGAAAACGAACCGGCCGGCGATACGCTCTGGGAGCTGGGTCTGGACTTCACCGTGTCCAAGGACAAGACCGAATTCTGCGGTGCCTACGAGCACTTCCGCCTGCAGGGCAAGGAGCGATTCAAGATTTTCGGTGTTTTGCTGGAAGGAAAAGAGGCCGCGTCCGAGGGGGATGAACTCTGGGCCGATGGCAAAAAGGTGGGGGTCATCACCTGCGCCATGTATTCACGCCTGACTGACAGATCCATGGCGATCGCGCGCCTTGAAGTACCCTACGCCGAGCAGGGTACTCCGCTTCAGGTCAAAGGCAGCCTTGGAGTATCGGCCATCGCCCATACCCTGCCATTTGATGATCCCGAGAAAATAAAGCGCACTGCAAAGGGCTGATCAGGCCTGACACACCGAGGGGCTGGCTTCCATAAACAGCCCTTTTCGGTTGGATCATCACACGTAGCTGCAGCGGTCACTGCCCCTCAGTATAGCCATAGCCGCGCAGAAACAGGTCAACACAACTCACAATGTAACGATCAATCTCATCATCACTCAGTTGAGGGGTGATACCCAGCTCGGAGCGCAGCTTGGCCTCCCCCATCACCATCATCAGAAACTGAATGGCGGCATGGCGTGGATGTTCAATGGCAACCCGGCCCAATTGAGCTTCCCGCCCCAGCATCTCGGTGAACCCCTGAATCATGACCTGAGGCCCGGCGGCAAAAAAAAGAGCCGCCGCCTGCGGTTGAGTATCGACCTGGGCCACACAGGTCCGGTGCACGCGTCAACGTTATCGAGGGGTTTCTCGGTTTTGGCGTTCTGCCCGGTAGCGCCCTGCAGACATACAAACAGGCACTGGATGAGGCCGGGTTCCAGCTCCCCGCAGGCTATAGGATGGAGATCGGCGGTGAAGCGTCTGAGCGTGACCGTGCGGTCGGCAACCTAATGGCCAATGTGGGCATTATTGTTGTGCTGCTGATCGCAGTGGTGGTGCTCTCGTTCAACTCCTTCCGTATCAGCGGCCTGATCTTTGCGACCGCACTTCAGGCGGCTGGACTGGGGTTGCTGACCGTTTGGCTGTTCGGCTACCCATTCGGCTTTACCGTCATCATTGCCCTGCTGGGCTTAATGGGGCTGGCCATCAATGCGGCCATCGTCATTCTGGCAGAACTCAAGGCTGACCCGAATGCAGCCAGGGGGGATATTCACGCCATCACCCAAGCGGTTCAGAGCTGCACCCGCCACATCAGTTCAACCACCATCACCACCATCGGGGGCTTTATGCCGCTGATTCTGGCGGGTGGCGGTTTCTGGCCCCCCTTCGCGGTTGCCATCGCCGGAGGCACTCTGCTGACCACACTGCTCTCGTTCTATTTTGTACCGGCCTGTTTCCTCTTGATGACCCGCCACCGCCCTTTCGGAAGCACGTCCATGCAGGCAGATGACCTGCTGTTGATGAGTGACAACCGGCAAGCCTGATTGCAAGGCTTCGCCGGGCGATCGAGTAGGAGGAGGTCTTGCGACCTCCGTCCTCTCACACCACCGTACGTGCGGTTCCGCATACGGCGGTTCATGATGCACATTTAAGCCGACGATACTGATCCATCAACGATACCAGTCCGATTCGATCAAACACTTTCTTCGGCAGCGCCTGGTTCAAGTGCGAGGCGCATGAGTTCCACCAAGGACCACGCCCGTTGGTGGCACTGCGCCAAGCCCTGTCTTCAGACAGCCCCAGTCGCATCAGCATCTTGGCCCGGGTGAACGGCCGTTTCCATTGACGCCAGAGGATCTTGCGCAGATGACGACGGATCCAGCCATCCAGTGCCTCGAAGCTCCCTTTCACATCGCTATAACGGAAGTAGTTGAGCCAGCCCCGCAGTTTCGGGGTCAGTATCTCGACCGTCCGATAGATCCTCTGTCCTCGGCCTCGGCGAAGCACCTGCTTGATCGTGGCCTTCAGACGCTTCAGCGATTTCTCTGCCACTTTGAGCCGGATGTTCCGCTTGCGTTTATCCACGCTGTAGCCAAGAAAACTCCTGTTCCAGGGGCGATCGACCGCGCTCTTGCCCCGGTTGACGCGAAGTTTGAGTCGTTGCTCAAGATAGTCGGTCAATGAGGCAAGCACACGTTCTCCCGCCTTCCGGCTTTTCACGTAGATGTTGCAGTCGTCCGCGTACCGGCAGAACCGGTGGCCCCGCCGTTCCAGTTCTCGATCCAGATCCGTCAACAGGATATTGGACAGCAACGGCGAGAGGGGGCCGCCTTGTGGCGTGCCTTCCCGCCGCGCCGTTACCACGCCTCCTTCCATGATCCCGGCCTGTAAATAGGTACGGATCAGTTTCAAGACACGTGCATCCATGATCCTGCGCGCCAACCGCGACATCAGGATGTCGTGGTTGACCCGGTCAAAGAACGCTTCCAGATCGATATCGACCACCCAGCGTCGTCCCTCTTCCATGTAGGATCGGGCCTGCAGGACCGCCTGAGCGGCACTGCGTCCCGGTCGGAAGCCGTAACTGTGATCAGAGAACGTGGGTTCAAAGCGTGGACTGAGTACTTGATGCAATGCCTGTTGGATCAGGCGATCCAGAACACAGGGAATACCCAGCATACGGGTGCCTCCCCCGGGTTTGGGGATTTCAACCTTGCGCACCGGCTGGGGTGTATACCGCCCCTCCAACAGTTGCTGTTTGATCTCGGGCCAATGGGTTTTCAGGTAAGGCTTGAGCGCCTCGACTGTCATCCCATCCACCCCGGGCGCGCCTTTATTGCGACGAACCCGATCGTAGGCCAGCAGCATGTTGCCACGGGCCAGTACCGCTGACATCAGGTCCATGTCAGCCTCGCTCGGCAGTGATCCTGCGCCCGCTGTAACCGGCAACACCTCGCACGGGACCGCAACCGGGTTCTGCCCGGTCACCTCCTCGGCAAGTGATGGCGTCTCAGCCATCTGTTCAGTGTTGTTCAGGGTCATCAAGGGGCAGGGCTCCCGATTCGTCTATCATGTTCAGCCCTTCAGTGACCGGTAAGCCACCTACTATGGCGTCTGCTGAATTCTGTGGTCCCATCCGGCCGCCTCACGACAGCCGTAGCCAAAGGCAGGACAACAGACCTCCCAGGGTAAGACGCGCGACCTTCACACTTATACCTGCCGCATTTACGACCGCCGCTCCGTGCAAGTACCGGGCTTTGAAGATAGTAGACTCCTCACCCACAGCTGCCGCCTCGTATGCGATTTCTGTTCGTCAGGTCAGTGCTTTGCCTTCGGCTTCCTTCAGATTCCACCTCGCGATAGACACCCTTGCCGTTCGGCTAGTGGTTCCCCTTGCCGGGCCCACAGAGGACTTGCACCTCCAAGTCATCCGACCGCCACCACGCGCATCGGAACAGCGCCCGTCAAGGCGCTACGCGCCATGCCTGGCGCACCACAAAAAAAGGCCCCGAAGGGCCTTTGACTCTGGAGGAGTCCTTTTTGCCGTCACTTACTGCTCATGTGCTCCGGACCAAATTCCGGGTATGCCTGCATGCCACATTCATGCACATCCATGCCTTCCATTTCCTCTTCTTCGCTGACACGCAGCCCCATGATCATTTTGATCACCAGCAACACTGCCATACTGGCAAGGAACATCCAGGCGAAGGTTGCTGCGGTACCGATCAGCTGCCCCATGAACGTTGCATCTTCGTTGCTCAGCAGCACCGCGAAGATGCCCCAGATACCGGCAGAACCATGCACCGAGATCGCACCAACAGGGTCATCCAGCTTAAGCTTGTCCAGTGCCAGTACTGAGCCCACGACCACCAGACCACCTACAGCACCGATCAAGCTGGCCAGACCTGCAGAAGGCTGAAGCGGCTCGGCGGTAATGGCAACCAGACCGGCCAGTGCACCGTTGATGGTCATGGTCAGGTCGGTCTTGCCGAACAGGAAGCGGGCGAACAGAGCCGCGACAACCATACCTGCAGCAGCTGCAGCATTGGTGTTAACAAAGATCTTGGCCACGGCGTTGGCTTCTTCCACATTGGCGATCTTCAGCTCGGAGCCGCCGTTGAAGCCGAACCAGCCCATCCACAGGATGAACATGCCCAGCGTGGCCATCGGCAGGTTGGCACCCGGAATCGCACGTACTTCACCGTTCTTGCCATACTTGCCCTTGCGTGGACCCACGAGGATGACCGCTGCCAGCGCTGCGGCTGCACCCGCCATGTGCACCACAACCGAGCCGGCGAAATCCTGGAAGCCAAGCTGGTCAAGGAAGCCACCGCCCCATTTCCAGTAACCTTCTACCGGATAGATCACGGCAACCATGAAAACCGAGAAGATCAGAAACGGCCACAGTTTCATGCGCTCGGCAACCGCACCGGAGACAATCGACATGGTTGCAGCGGCAAACACAGCCTGGAAGATGAAGTCAGCCATGCTGGAGTAATAGGGCGCATCATCACCACCGGCTGTAACAGACTCGGTGCTATTGTCTCCGCCCAGCAGGAAGTCGATGCCCGGAATCACCGAGCTGATCGGGTTGGCGGGATACATGACGTTGTAACCCACGACGAGATAAACAATACAAGCCACGCCGTACAGCAGCGCGTTCTTGTTGAGGATTTCCACCGTATTCTTGGCACGCACCAAACCTGCTTCGAGCATGGCAAAACCGGCTGCCATCCACATCACCAGTGCGGTACACATCAAGAAATAGAAGGTGTCGAGGGCATAGCCCAGTTCCAGCACCATGCTGTCCATATCATTCTCCCAAAAGTGAGTGGGATTCCCTGTCAACTGCGCCTTGCAGGGGCATTGTTGACCTTTCCCATAAGGATATTTAGCTTCCTGATATGAATAAGCAAAAGCCGGGCCAGTTTCGCAACCTCATGTTTTAAATGAATAATCTTTGCGGTCAATCTTATTCACACATCTGCAATGTACAAAAATGAAGCAGCACAGAGTGCACAAGTACTATAAGGGGGCACGCCTCTTTAACAGGCTGTTGAAAATCTGACAGGCTTCAACAGCCATGTTTGTTTTTTGATCAATTTTGGCGGCGCTGGATCGTGTTTTTGGCCATTTTGAGCTATATATTCGGTGCTCAGCAGCCATCCCGGGTCTTCAAGAGGACTATCCCTGTAGATTGCGCATGCGGATCAGGTTCCAACCCATCATCGTGAACTGGAACAGGCTGTGAACCTTCTCCCGACCGCGCATCATCACTTGCCGGATGGGTCCGATGGTTTTACCCCAGCCAAAGGGTTCTTCTACCCGCTTTCGTTGACGCATGCTGATTGTGTAACCCGCATGGCGGCTGGTACGCCCATCAATCGCGGAGCCCCCAGGTCGGTTTTCATTTCGTGCTGCATGAGGCGTTATCTTCATCTTTCGACAGGCCGAGACAAAGCCTTGGGTATCGTAGTTTTTGTCAGCCCCCACCGTTTTGCGATGACTGCCCGGCAGTCTGGCCAGCAGTTCAGCTGCAACATCGCGTTCAGCCGTACCTGTTGCGAGGCTGGCCGCCGCCTTCACAATCAGGCCATTGCGATTTTCCATGACCCTGTGCCCCATGTAGGCCATACGTGACTCACTGCCCCGCGATTTCTTGGCCAGTCGAGCCTCTGGATCTGTGGTCGATGCGTGGGTCTCATTACTGCGCTTTTCACCCCTGAAGTTGCGTTCAGCATTGCGGCCGGCAGGACCATCGTCATCTGTATTGTCCGTACCGTCCTTACGACGAAAGCTCTTCTGTGATGCCCAGGCCTGGATCAGCGTCCCATCGACACTGAAATGCTCATCTGAGAGCAGACGGCGCTCCCGTGCCAGGCTGACCACCTCTTCAAACAGATGAGTAACGACATCATGCTCCAGTAGCCGATCCCGGTTGGTGCTGAAACTTGAGTGGTGCCATACCGGGTCATCAATCGTCAGCCCAACGAACCAGCGGTACAGCAGGTTGTAGCTGATCTGTTCTACCAGCTGTCGTTCACTGCGAATCGAGAATAGGACTTGCAGCAGCTGTGCACGAATCAGGCGCTCCGGTGGTATCGACTGACGGCCACCTTCGGCGTAAATCGGGTCGAACAGCCAGTTGAGCCACTTCATAGCCTCATCGATTAGTTGCCGAATCGGTCGTAATGGATGCTCACTGGGAACGAAGGTGTCCAGATGGACGGTCGTGAACAATGACTCCTGAATGATGTCTTCGCCGCGCATATTGGGTCGTGTCAGTCGGTTATTGATGCGGATAATCGCTCGATCGATCCGCGCTTGCGGACTGCGGACTTCCAATGGGCCGGAAATCTGGCTCGCCCTGATGTTGCCCCTGCTTGCTGACGCAGCTTGGACGTTCTGGCTGCAATATTGCCCCCCCAATCGCTGTGGAAGGTAGCTCCCTGGGCAAGTGCAATCGAGGGGGGGGATCGCTGCGTAGGGCCGTGCGCACCCATCCTGCAGCGTGACCTGATTGGGTCAAGGCCGGGTTGTCATGCAGGCAGTTTGGCTGCAAGCAGTTCGACCTTCTCGATATTGGGCGGAGAACTGAGCAAGGTCTCGGCGTTGGCCATCAAGGCCGCGGCGATCTGGCCGTTCAGATGTGCTTGGCGACCTGCCTCATCGGCAAAGGCATCGAAAACACCGAACGTCGAAGGGCCAAAATTCAATGCGAACCAGGCAGTGGTGCCGGACTCGGCGTTGGCGAGCGGCAGTGCGCAG